>JBKKAS010000001.1:0-5705 GCA_046714595.1 Pyrinomonadaceae bacterium
ATGCGCGTGAGGCTCGAGTGAAACATATGCCGTTCCACCTCGTGCGCGGGCACCGGCCTGTTCGAGAGCGATAAGCTCAGCGTGGGTGATGCCGTCGTACCGGTACGTGCCTTCACCGACGACGCCCCCGGGTCGATCGACGATTACGCAACCGACCAGCGGATTAGGTGAGACAAACCCGATGCCCGCGGCGGCGAGCTCCAACGCTCGTCGCGACATCGTGGTATCGAAATCAAGACGGTCTTTTACGGTTAGCGTATCCAAATCTGTGATCAATTGAACAATCCGTTGACGTAGCTCTCGGCGTCGAACACCATCAGGTCGTCGACCTGCTCACCGATGCCGACGTAGCGGATCGGCAACTTTAACTCTTTCGCGATCGCCACGGCGATCCCACCCTTCGCGGTGCCGTCGAGTTTGGTCAGCACGATGCCGGTCACGTCCGCGACCTTTGTAAACTGGCGGGCCTGCTCGAGTCCGTTCTGCCCGGTGACCGCGTCGATCACGAGCAGCGTCTCATGCGGCGCCTGATCGACCTCACGTGCGGCAATGCGTTTCATCTTCTCAAGCTCGGCCATCAAGTTCGCTTTGTTGTGAAGACGGCCGGCGGTATCGACGATCAACACATCTGAGTTCCGCGACTTGGCCGACTGTAGTGCATCGAAAAGTACGGCTGCCGGATCGGTTCCTTGTTTCTGCTGCACGATCGGCACACCAGCACGCCCTGCCCAGATCTCGAGCTGATCCGATGCCGCGGCGCGAAAGGTATCGGCCGCACAGATCAGAACATCATTGCCTTCGTCCTTGATCCTCTGTGCGAGCTTGCCGATTGTGGTAGTTTTCCCAACCCCGTTAACTCCGACAACCATCAACACGTACGGCTTGATCGAGTCCGGAACATCGGTCTCTGCGGCAACACCCTTTTCTTGCGAGTGCTCAAGGATGTCCATCAGCTCGCGCTTCATGACTGCCTTCAGTGCCGCGAGATCTCCGATCTCCTGACGTGAAACTCCCTGACGGATCGACTCGAGAACCTGGAGCGTCGTCTGGACACCGATGTCGGTCGAGATCAACATCTCCTCGAGCTCGTCGAGCAACTGTTCGTCGATCTGCTTCCTGCCTTCGAAGATCGTATCGAGACGGTTATTGATCGAGTCACGCGTCTTTTCGATCGCCTTCGCGAACCGCACGCCGATCTCACGCTCGACCGCCGCCTCCTGAGCCTTCAGCTCTTCGATCGATTTATCGAGGCCGAGGACAGAAGACGAAAACTTGTCTTCCTTATTCCGACGCCAAAAGAATGCCATAAATATAATTCCCGGTAACGCTCCGATTATTGCAAACTACCGAGTGGCGAGTCTATCGAGTCTGGGGAGTCTATCGAGTCTATCGGGTCTATCGGGTCTGGCGAGTCTGGGAGTCTATCGAGTCTATCGAGTCTATCGGGTCTGGCGAGTCTGGTGAGTCTTTTCCTAGCACCAACGGTGCGGCCGTAAATTAGCCAGGGCCGCAGGCCCTGGCAATTGTGCGGACTCGAATGAACCGCGAAGCGGCGGAGTAACCTGATGAGATTTACGCCGCACCGTTGGTGCTTGATGCAAAAGGAATCGTTCCCAGGGGTGTTGCCCCTGGCTAAATTACAGCCGCGCCTTCGGTGCTCGATAGACTCGATAGACCCGATAGACTCGATAGACTGCCCCCCGACTCTACGAATGAATTGCCAGCTTGTCGCCCTTCTTGAACAGGGCGTAGCCGAGTACGCATGCGAAGACGGTGAATAGATAAAATCCGAAGAGTGCACCGATCGCCTTCGCCGGAAGATTTCCCATGCCCGGCAGATCAAACGGGGCCAAGATCGCACCGGCGATGCTTCCGACGATTGTGGATGCGATGATAAGGGCCAGGCCCATGATCAGGATCTTGACGTAAGTTCCGCCGAGGCGCTTTATCGTATCGAGTCCGACCAGCGGATTTATCGTGGCACCGAACGACCGTGTAAAACCGGCGACCAAACACGCGGCGGGAAAATAGAACACGCCCCAGAGAAAACATATCGCACCGATGACGACGAGCGGAGCGGCGAGATTTAGAAATCCCTGCATCATCGCTTCGTTCTCTTTCGCCTCGGTCTCGGGCGATTTGCCGAGTACGCCTTCGAGGCTCTCTTTACGGCTTTGCTGGGCCATTGCCCATAGCTCTTCCTGCTCGCGCGTCTCGCGATCGGATACGCTCTCACCGCCGGTGTTGGAGCCCGCTGCCAGGTCTTGCATCTCCTCGACCCGCGCGGCCTGCCTGTTGCTTACAGCACCGAGAACGTCCTTCACGTCCTCCGATTGGTTAACGGTGCGCGTGGCGTCGTAGTAGTGTGTGCCGGGGATCTTCTCGACCTTCTGCTGGAACGCGTCCATCTGCGAACTTACCGAGGTCACGACCATGTAGAACCCGATGATAAGGACCAGGATGAACGGGCCGAACGACGAAGCATAGGCGCCGATACTAAGGAAGAACGGGTGAATAATGCTGTCCCACAACTCAAAGTCGTCAAAGGTCGGCATGAAGTTGGCGTCGAGATTTCCCTGTGAAAAATTCTCGATCGTATTTGCGAGCACACCGAACGTGAGCATGTTCGCAAGCATCACGCAAAATATCCCGGAAACCATCATGTACATCCCGCCCATCGCAGATACCGACTGTCCGAGGGTAAAGATCATGAACATGATCGCTCCGAAAAACAGACTTGTCTTGTATCTGAACGGGTGGCCGAGGGCATTGAAAAAGTCGCTCGCGCCAAATCCCTTATCGATCGCGGTTGTCCGGTGAACGACCTCGCTGTTTTTCTGCAGTAGCTCGGTTTTCGTCCGGCACATCGCTCCGCAGAACGGGCAGATCCTTACACTGCCGCCATAAGCTTTCGGACATACCTTGCAAAACCCGGTGCCGCAGCCGTCGCAAAGAAAAACCGTCGGGATGTCAGTGTGTACGGCGCAGAAGGTGGGATCGTGATGAACGGGTTCGGATGGCAGGGCGATCGAGTGTTCCACCGGATCGGCCTGCATCGGGGCGAGCGGATTTTCGGGCAAGACGTGGTCCGCAACGGCCGCGGGCTCCGGCAACGTGACGGGTGCGGCGGCGTTGGTCGTATTCACGAAGACCGGCATCTGTAGACCCTTCTCCTTCGCATTAAAAAAAGGAACCAGGCCCGGAACAAGACGCGCCTCGGTCCACCTTAGATTCCCTTTGCGAACATTGTCATCCGGCTGAAGCGATCCTTCGCCGATCCAGTCGCCCAGTTCGCCAAACGCGGCTTCATAGATCTCCCCGCCGACTTCGATTTGCCATATCTCATGCAGATTTGGGGTTGGCATAAGAGTGATTTGCGGCGACCGCTTGCAGATCAGGCGACCTTTAGCGCGTCGGCTTCCTCCTTTTCCATTTCGGCCTGCTTTGCATTGACAAGAAATCGCACGACGCCTTGACCGATCTCGCCCGAGTCGCATCCGCGTATCAGTGCGTTGACGACACTTGGGTCATACCGCGTCCCGACGAACGTTTGGATCGTGGCGAGTGCCTCGGGTAGAAGCATTCCTTTTTGATATGGACGGTCTATCGTCATCGCGTCGAACGTATCAGCGACCGACACGATCTTTGCCTGCAGGGGAATCTGCTTGTCCGTAAGGCCCTGCGGATAACCCAAACCGTTGACCATCTCGTGATGCATGTACATCCCCGGCAGAAAATCCTTCATCGCAGGAATCTGCGACATGATCTTGTAGCCCTTCTGCGGGTGGGTCTTCATGATCTCGTACTCTTCGGGCGTGAGGGCGGCGGGCTTTTTCAGAATGCTATCGTCGATCGCGATCTTGCCGACGTCGTGCAGCAGCGCGCTTATTCGTAGAGTTTCGAGTTCTTCGCTGTCGAGTCCGAGCTGCTTTCCGATGGCGACCGAGATCCGGGCGACGCGTTCGGAATGACCGCGTGTGTATTTGTCCTTGCCGTCGATCGCGGCGGCGAGCGCTTTTACCGTTCCGACGAATAGCTCACGATTTTCCTGTGCGGCTTTTGCCAAGCGGGCGATATGCTCCTCGAGCTTGTCGCTCATCGTATTGAACGATTCGCCGAGCGTGCCGATCTCCGTCATGTTTCGCGTTTCGACGCGAGTAGAAAAGTCACCGGCGGCGACGCGTTCCGCGGCTAAAGATAATTTCAGTATCGGAGCCGTCAGGCTTCTGGCCGCAAGTGAACCGACGAGCATCGCGATGAAAGCGAACGCCAGGCTGATCAGCCATGTCTGCGTTTTCATCTCGCCGACCGACGCGAGCGCCTTACGTTCGTCCTGCATTGTGATGACGCCCAGCGTCATGTCGTTTCCGATCTGGACCGTCGAGTACGCGCCGATCATGTCGTAAGATTCGCCGTCGAACTCTGCGGTGAACGGCACGAGGCCGGACTGGATCTGTGCGTTCGACTCTTGCCACTCGCCGACGATCTTCAGGTTCGTAAGAGATTTCTGCGAGCCGACGAGCGACGAGTCAGGATGGAACACCGCATGACCCGACTGGTCGACAACGAAGATGATCGGCAAGCCGGCCTTCCAAAGATCTACCTCGCTCGTCGAGCCCGTGCCGACGACCGCGCGTGATATATCGCGAAGCGAAACAACCGCGACGACCGAGGCCATCCTCTGGCCGTTCATCACGACGGGCGCGGCGATCGTCAGGATCGATTCTCCAGTCTGAGTTAGACCTTGTGGTTGACGGACCAACAGCGACTGAGTTGTGAGCGGTTCCAGCGCAACGGACGCGATCGATTCGACCTCCGCGCGGCCCAATGCATTTGGCCGGAACAAGGCGACCGGCTCACCTTCGGCCGGTCTCAGGTACAGAGCCAAGAGGCTCGGGTTCTCACGCAGCATGCTGCCGAGCTTTTCCTCGGTGTGCGGCGACGATAGGACATTCGGATTGTCTGCCAGCTCGAGCGCCTTCACGACGCCCTTTACGACGTCGGAGTGATGCTGGCCAAACATCTCGATCTGTCGAGCTTTCTCCTGGACGAGTTGGATCTGATACCGGTTCTCCACCGCCCGCAGCTCACGGGCGCTTCGCTCGGACAAAAACCACCCCGTCAGGACAAGCGGTACCAGTCCGACAAGCAGAAGCGTACAGATTACAAGGTAAATTAGACTGATTTTTCGTTGGGGCCGGGACATCGGGTAGGAAACGAGGGAGTTCGCCAACAAAATCTTACGCTAATTTCGAGACTTGGGTCAACAAAATTAAACACCCGAGCCGCCCAGACATCGGCAATCTTTGTTCCCGTTTTGGCGTCTGTTTACGATTTGCGTCGTCTTGACGATGCTGCTCTTTGGATCTTTGGCGTCGACGATCGCCCGACCGGTGTTCCTTCCGCCTTCTGCCTTTTGCTTTCTGCCTTCTGCTTACGCCTTCACCGCTTCAACGATGCTCATCATACCCTGGGTCGGGATGATCCGAGTCATCCGAAATCCAGAGTCGGCAAGCAGCCGTTCGAATTCGGCCGGAGTTCTTTCGACGCCTCCGGGTGACATGAGCATCTCGAGATCGATGATCTTGCTAAAGTGCGGCTGGTTGACTTCGGGCACCACCGTTTCGATGATCACGACTTTTCCATCGTCCGTCATATTGTCCAGGATATAGTGCAGGATCTTCTGATTGTTATCGTCGTACCAG
>JBKKAS010000002.1:0-15079 GCA_046714595.1 Pyrinomonadaceae bacterium
CCACTCCGGCGTTACGCAAATATGCGAGGTGGCGTGATATCAAAGGTTGGCTTTGCCCGAGAACACCGGTAAAAGAACTGACGCAGATCTCCCGATCCCGCATAAGGTTCAGCAGCCGAAGGCGCGTTTTATCTCCGAGGGCGAGAAACAGGATTGCGGTGTCAGCGAGTATTTTCTCAGCATTCATGATGTGAACGATATCACAGCGAACCGGTTTTGTCTCGGATATATGCGGATGCCCGTATATCTACTTTTTATATATGCGGTATCGCGTATATAAATGTACCGCCCTGGGGCATGGCGATCGTGAACACGCTTATTTGCACCATAACTCGGAGAGGGTCTACCATTAGAAAGTCACGCTTCTTCGCACACAACAATGAACCATAGATCATTTAATACACTGGTTGTACACGCGGCCGAGGATAGGGAGAGTAATTACGGGGCCGTTTCCGTCCCGATCTATCCCGCCTCGGTGTATGCATTTTCCGACGCCGATGAGGGAATCGCAATTCACAATTACGAGAAGCCGGGATTCTTTTACGGGCGGCTGGGTAACCCGACGCAATACGCCCTTGAGCAGACCATGGCTGAACTTGAGGGTGGTGAAGATGCTCTTGCGTTTGCATCCGGAATGGCCGCTATTTCTGCGGCAGTTCTAACCTTTGCGAAGCATGGCGATCACATCGTCGCCCCCGAATCGATGTACTCAACGGCGTCGAACCTCTTCAGGTATCTTCAGGATTCGTTCGGCATCCATACCTCGTTCGTCGACGCTACAAATGCTTTGAACTATCGATCCGCCGCACGTGAAGGGACTAAGATCTTTTGGATCGAAACGCCGTCTAATCCGACGGTCCAGATCACGGATATTGGGGCCGTCGCGGTACTGGCTAGAGAGCTCGGTGCCATAACGGTTGCGGATAATACCTTCGCGACGCCCTACAATCAAAGACCGATCGAGATGGGTGTTGATGTAGTCGTGCATAGTGCGACCAAGTATCTTGGAGGTCACAGCGATCTGACCGCGGGTATCATGGTTGGAAAAAAGAACCACATAGAAAAGGCTCGCCACGGAGCAAGCAAATTCTTCGGAGGCAATATCGCACCGCAGGTTGCGTGGCTTGTCCTTCGCGGCATAAAGACCCTTGCCCTTCGGATGGAGCGCCACAACACTAACGCATATGCTATTGCGAATATGTTGTCATCTCATCCGAAGGCGAAGGCAGTTTACTATCCCGGACTTGAGTCTCACGTCAATCACGATACTGCCCGGGAGCAGATGAAGGGTTTCGGCGGCATGGTGGGTCTCGATCTAGGAACGGCCGACTCCGCCAAGGCCTTTATAAATAACGTAAAACTTTGTACCTTTGCGACGTCGCTCGGCGGCGTGGAGACGATAGTCCAGCCCTCAGCGCTTATGACTCACGCGAACCTGTCTGCCGAGGATAGGGCGACGGCAGGTATTTCCGACGGTTTAATTCGGATCTCGGTTGGAGTCGAAGATCTGGGAGACCTGGTCGAAGACGTGCAGTCCGCACTCGCCAAAGCCTAGTTCTCCACGTTGTTATATGTGTATACACGCATGTATGTGGCTTTGCATATATGTGGTACCGCATATATATTTATCGAGCCCTTAACGTAAAAAGGGAGCGAACCACTTCGCTCCCTTTTTTCCGTTTCTACTGGATTGTGTTTAAAGATCGTTACGTTCGCCTTTCGATTTGCTCATTCCCGTTGCGGCATGCGTCTGCGGTAATGGGGCACCGACGGCGTCAGACTTCACCAGCGGTTCTTCATCATTGACGTCTTCCCCGATGTCACTAATGATCATCTTTCCGGTCTGCTTCCTAAAAGTGAGACTACCGTGGTCGAACCCTACCGTGACGAAGTCGCCCGTTTCGACCTGCTGGGTGGCAACCAGGTTGGACAGCGGATAAACCAGGAAGCGTTCGATCGAGCGTTTAAGGTGTCGTGCACCATATTTCAGATCGATGCCTTCGCTAAGCAAGAACTCTTTCGCTTCGTGAGTACATTCAAAGATGAACTTTGTTCCTGCCGATTCTGTTATACGATCTTGCACGGCGGCCAGCTCAATACTGAGAATCTGTCGCAGGTGATGCTCTTTCAGACTTCTGAACACGATGACCTTGTCAATTCGGTTCATGAACTCGGGCGAAAATTTACGTTTCGCCGCTTCGAGAGCCGTGCGGTAGATCTTGGTGTCGATCTCGTTGTCCTCTTGAGGCCTGCCCGCCTTCGTCGGTGCAAATCCAATACCGCCAGAGATCATGTCCGACATCTCCCGGGCGCCTAGGTTCGACGTCATGATGACGACCGCTCTCGAAAAATCGACACGGCGGTTGTCGCCGAGCGTTAGAGTAGCCTTGTCCAGGATCCCAAGCAAAAGCTGCCAGAGTGAATCGGAAGCTTTTTCAATTTCGTCGAAAAGGATGAACGTTAACTTCGTATCGTCGGTGTGCGACTTATCCAGATTCTCCTGGGTAAGCATCGGCGAAGTCTCGCGATGGCCCAGGTATCCCGGAGGCGAACCGATAAGCTTCGCGATCTCGTGCGAGTGCTGAAACTCGGCGCAGTCTATTTTCACGACGGCGTGCGGCTCGCCGAAAAGAACTTCGGCCGCGGCTTCGACCACACGAGTTTTACCCGAACCTGTCGGACCAAGAAACAACATCGTGCCGATCGGCCGTGACGGGTTGTTCATTCCCGCCAGATAGATTTGAAAAAGTCCGCTAACGCGCCTTACGGCTCGTTCCTGCCCGACGATCAGCGCTGAAAGCTTATCCTCAAACTCTTTGGCGCGCGGACTCTTCCTTTCCGGATCGAGCAAGATGCCGTTCTCCGTCGTCTCCTTTTTCCTGGCCGTTTCGTTCTTCATCTCTTTTCTCCTCGCCTAATCCCTCTAGTCCCGACGCCATCGTCGTTCATTTCCGGCAGACGCAAATTTAAGACCAGATGTGCCGTCGTGGAGTTACGGCAATCCGTCGAAATAATGATGATTTCAAAATATTAGGCGTTGGCTGGACTATAGATCAGGGTTGAGTTGTCCAGATTGTTAAGGTGAACCGGCCCGAGCCGACCGATCTGTCGATATTTATCGCACAAAAAATTGAATAGTTCAAGGAAAAAATGAACGCCGAGCTTTGCGCTCTATTTGGTTTTCGGAGGCTGCGCGCACCAGTATTGAGCGAGATTTCGCGGGACCTTACGAAAACAAGAAAGGTGTAGCTGCATACCAAATCGTCGGCGACTTGGCGGAAGCGGAATGAGCTTCATGCGGGGTTTTAGTCGTAGTACTCCAAACCGAGATGCGTTATAAGATCTTCGCCACGAAGATGACGCAGCGTATTCTTCAGCTTCATGAGCTGGATGAAAACGTCATGTTCGGGGTAAAGCCCGGGAGCTGTTTGCGGAGATTTGAAATAGAACGATAGCCATTCCTGCACGCCCTTCATTCCAGCACGCTGAGCGAGATCAAGGAACAGCGCGAGGTCGAGACACAGCGGCGCCGCCAGAATAGAATCGCGGCAAAGGAAGTCGATCTTGATCTGCATCTTGTAGCCGAGCCAGCCGAAGATGTCGATATTGTCCCAGCCTTCTTTGTTATCGCCTCTTGGCGGATAGTAGTTGATGCGAACAACATGCGAGAACCCTTCGTAGAGGTCGGGATAAACTTCCGGCTGCAGGATATGTTCTAGCACGGAGAGCTTCGACTCTTCTTTGGTCTTGAAATTTTCCGGGTCGTCGAGCACCTCGCCGTCGCGATTGCCGAGAATGTTTGTCGAATACCATCCGTCGAGCCCGAGCATCCGAGCCTTAATGCCGGGTGCGATGATCGTCTTCATCCAGGTTTGTCCGGTCTTGAAATCCTTTCCGCAGATGGGCACGCGCATTTCATCGGCAAGTGCGGTTAGCGCCGGAATATCTACCGAAAGATTCGGAGCACCGTTCGCAAATGGCACGCCGGACTTGAGCGCCGCATATGCGTAGATCATCGAAGGGGCGATCGCCGGATCGCTGTCGTACAAACCTTTCTCGAAAGCTTCGATCGAGCCATGTACATCCGACTCTTCGAGAAAGATCTCGGTCGACGCCGCCCACACCATAACGAGACGGTTGCAGCCGTTGTCGGACTTGAACTGAGCAATGTCTTCGATGAGCTTCTCGGCCAACTCCATCTTGTTCTTGCCGGTCTTGACGTTCTCACCGTGCAGACGCTTAACGTAATTCTGCTCGAAGACGGCGGGCATCGGTTTGAGAGACGCGAGCTGTTCGGAGACTTGGTTAAGCAGATCCTTTTCCAAAACACCTGCGTTCATCGCAGCGTCGAAAGCGTTGTCGGGAAAAATGTCCCACGCGCCGAAGACAATGTCATCGAGCGAGGCGAGCGGCACGAAATCCTTGATCTTCGGAACGTTGTTGTCGGTGCGTTTACCGAGCCGGATGGTGCCCATCTGCGTGAGGCTCCCGACCGGCTGCGCGAGGCCGCGTTTTATAGCCTCGACGCCCGCGACGAACGTCGTGCTCACCGCGCCCAGGCCCACCAGCAGCACGCCCAACTTCCCTTCCGCGGGAGCAATGTTTACACCCTTATCCGCCATCGATCCTCCGATCTTGCCGAAACTGCGCGTTCGCAAGTGCGGCATCCTTCAAACAAGCTTCATCTCTATGCTGAAGTAAAAGGATAGCTATTGCCCGTCTACTTAGGCAACTTAGCTAATAGCCTTGCCATTCCTTAAGATTTCCAGAAGCGGGTAAAGTAACAGGGAGTCGTGCAAGCGGCAGTAGATTCGAACGCCAGGACCAAATCGAATTTAATCGGGCAAATTCATTTTTACTAGGATCGCTTGAAAGCGCGCCTCTCGCCGAAGCTCATCGAAGTTCGGGTCGACCTTTATGACATGCATTAGACCATCGCGTTCCTCAAAGGCTCTTTCGAGTGCATCCATAGCCTTCTCTTTGTGACCCAAAGCCGCAAGCCCTCGCGCCAGAACATAAATTGACACCGGTCGGCTTGCGGACGATCTCATAAGTTCATCGAATTTTCTTTCGGCGGCTTTCGTCTGCCCGTCTCTTGCCAACGAGTAGATCAGAGCGGAAACAAAAAAAGAACTTCCGCCGGAATTCTGGATCGCTTTTTGATACTCAGCGATCGATTCTTTGTATAGCCCTTTCCCGGCATAACTTCTGCCCAGATAGTAGAGCGCGAGCGGAAAATTCGCGTCCATATCCAAAGCGGGTTTTAATTTCTCGATCGTCTCGTCGTGTCTACCAGCCGCCAAATATGGGAATGCGCGCGCCGTGTTTGTCGAGAGCGATAACGGGTCGAGCTCTACTGCTCTTTCGACCTCGGCTATGCTTTCCTCGATCCTGCCCATAAATCCAAGAAATTCGCCATAGGTTTGATGGACGGTCGCATAGCCTGGATTGGCGGCAAGAGCTCGTTTGAATTCCATTTCGGCTCCAGCCCAATCCCATTCGGATTGCGCCTTATACATAGCCAAAGCGGTGCGCGCTTCGACAAGATCTTCGTCCAGGCTCAACGCTTTTTCCGCCGACTGCCTGGCTTTTGTGAAAGCTTCTTTTTCCTGAGACTGGCTGAACAGATGGAGCAGCACATAACTCTCCGCCAAGCCCGAATAAGCAAGCGCGTAATTCGCATCCCTGGCGATCGCCTGGTTGAAAAGATCGATACTTTTCCGCAAGTCTTCGCCGCTCCGGTTATTCCAAAAAAAGCGACCCTTGTTGTAGAGCTGGTACGCCTCGATATTGTCCGTGTAGCGGCGTCTTAGGCCAGCGCGTTCCTCGGTGGTCAATTCGAGTGCTAGTGAGGTCGCCACTTTCTCGGAGATCGAGTCCTGAAGCGTGAAGATGTCCTTGTCCGGTTCGTCAAAACTTTCTGCCCACAACAGCGCTTCATCGCTCACGCCAAACAATCTAACGAAGACGCGGATTCGACCGTCGGCCCTCTGAATCGTTCCCTCCAAAATCGCGTCGACATTTAGCTCGCGACCGACCTTTATGGCTTCGGGCGTCGAATCGGCGTACCGGAGCACACTTTTTGTTTGGCGAACGACGACGCTTTTGATGTGACTCAATCTTGTTATGATCGCGTCTGCCATTCCAATTCCTAGAAGTGGATTTTCGTCGTTTGACTCGATCGTCCTGAAAGGGAGAACGGCGATCGCTTTGACCTCTCTTACCGATGACGGCTGGACGCTCTGAGCGGCCGGCTGATTCCAAAAGTACGTGAAGCCGATGATCGAACAAATCGTTAAAACAGCTAAGGCAAATACCAGTGGATTACGGTAACCGGATCCGGCTACTGCCGGCGTTTCGATGAAAGCCTCGGTGGCATCTCGAGTAATCTCGCCGTTCAATTCCGTGATCGGAGCGACAAAGCGATAGCCCTTGCCCGGTTCGGTAACAATAAAGCGATGCTGATTCGGATTCTCGCCAAGAATCTTCCTTAGGACTGAGATCGTCTGCGTAAGGTTTGAATCTTCAACAAAACTATTCGGCCACACCTCAGCCATCAGTTCGTCCTTTGTTACGAGGCGCCCGCCGTTCTCAACCAAGAGCAAGAGTAACTCGAATGCTTTGTGAGTAAGGGCGACGGCCTCGTCCAATGGACCGCGAACGAGCAGCCGCCTTGCCGAATCGAGGCGAAAATCTTCGAAAGAATAGACTGTGACAGGCTTACCTTCCATCTTTTAGAAAATTTGAGGCGTGCTTTGAGGACATTTTAGACGAAGACCGAGTCTAATTGTATTCAATTTCATTGACCAGAGGGAGAAACAAATGAAAAAGAAGTCTTTGTCCATCATACCTGCACTCTTTGCCGTCTTGTTATTCGCCCATACCCTTTTTGGCCAATCCCCTGCGTTCGCGTATCAAGGCAGCTTGGACGTCGCCGGGACGCCGGCAAACGGCAATTACGACTTCGAATTTGTACTTTTTGACGCACTAAACGGGGGAGCCCAGGTTGGGTTGGTTCTATCGCGAAACAACGTCCTCGTGACAAACGGCATCTTTGCCGTCCAGCTCGACTTCGGCTCCTCGTTCCCGGGAGCCGGTCGTTTCCTGGAGATCCGCGTGAGGCCCGCCGGCCAGCCGGGAATAACGACCCTGAACCCGCGACAACAGGTCGATAGCTCTCCGTATGCGATAAAAAGTCTTACGGCTGACAACGCGAACACGGTTGGCGGTCAAACGGCTGCAAGCGTGGCAATCGCCACGCTCGCGGTAAATTCGGCGACACAGGCGAATATCCCGAACACGCTCGTTATGCGTAACGCAAACGGCGATTTTTCGGCAAGCACTATCTTTGCGACCCAGCAATATAACATTGGCCCCAACCGGGTGGTGGGTATTAACGGAAGCAATAATATCTTTGTCGGCGTAAACGCCGGTTTCTCAAACACAACTGGCTCCTTCAATTCCTTCTTTGGCAACAGCGCGGGAAACCTAAACACAACGGGCGGCGGCAACTCGTTTTTCGGCGCGAGTGCCGGACTCTTCAATACGGAGGGCGCAAACAACTCGTTCTTTGGCAGGCAGGCCGGAGACTCGAACACGACGGGCAACGACAACTCGTTTTTTGGACGTGCAGCCGGAGCGGCTAACACGGAGGGCATTGACAACTCGTTCTTCGGCAGGAGTGCCGGACTGGCAAACACAACCGGGAACCACAATGCGTTTTTTGGCAGGAGTGCCGGACAATTCAACACGACCGGCATTGACAACTCATTCTTCGGCAGGAGTGCGGGAGGATTCAACACGACGGGCGCAAACAACTCGTTTTTTGGCAGGGATGCCGGGCTCTTCAACACAGTCGGCGCAAGCAACTCGTTTTTCGGACGGTCTGCCGGACGGGCAAATACCATAGGCACAGACAACTCGTTTTTCGGTACTGCAGCCGGATTATTCAACACGGAAGGCACCGACAACTCGTATTTTGGGCGTTCCGCCGGACAAGCCAACACGACCGGCAATGACAACTCGTTCTTCGGGCGTTCCGCCGGATTAGCCAATACGACCGGCAACTCCAACTCGTTCTTCGGGAGTAGTGCCGGAGATAACAACACGACCGGCAATCAAAACTCGTTCTTCGGCGAGCGTGCTGGCTTTCTGAACACGACCGGG
Organism: Pyrinomonadaceae bacterium; assembly: GCA_046714595.1. Classification (GTDB taxonomy): domain Bacteria; phylum Acidobacteriota; class Blastocatellia; order Pyrinomonadales; family Pyrinomonadaceae; genus OLB17. Next base: position 8,167 of record JBKKAS010000002.1, read on the forward strand.
TTCAGCAACACGTTCGTGGGATCTGCGGCGGGCATTGGAAACAGCCTTGGCGTACAAAACACGTTCGTCGGCGCGAGCGCCGGCATCAACAATGTTTCTGGCGACGGTAATGCGTTCTTTGGTCATACCGCCGGGTCCGGTACTGAGAACGGCAACCACAATACGTTCCTGGGCATCGCATCAGGTCTTACACACCGGAGTGGCTCCAATAACACGGTCGTCGGGGCATCCGCAGACATATCCATCCAGAATTTAAGCTTCGCAACCGCTATCGGCGCGGGTGCAGTCGTTTCCGCCAGTAACACCGTCGTTCTCGGCAGAACCGATGATATCGTGAGGATTCCCGGCTTCTTGCGAGTCGTTCAACTGGGGTCCCCGGGCTCAACTCCGCTATGCCGAAATGTAAATGACACCATCTCAACTTGTTCGTCCTCGATTCGTTACAAATCAAATATCAGTGTGTTTGGTTCAGGATTAAGTTTAATAAAACTTCTGCGACCTGTTTCATTCAACTGGAAAGACGGCGGAATGCTTGATATGGGATTAGTCGCCGAAGAAGTCGCCAAAGTTGAGCCTCTGCTGATTACGACAAACAAACAAGGCGAGATCGAGGGGGTGAAGTACGATCGCGTCGGAGTAGTGCTCGTGAACGCGGTGAAGGAACAACAGGCTCAGATCGAGGCACAAACTGAAGTGATAAAGCGTCAGCAGCAGCAGATCGATGCATTGAGGAAGTTCGTCTGTCCGGCGAACTCGCAGGCTGAGATCTGCAAGGAGGAAAAGAAATGATGCTCCGTCGATTATTCTCTCTGTGTCTCTGCGTCTCGGCGGTTAACCTATCTACTTTCGCCCAATCCGGTGGGACGTTCACGATCACGAAGTCTGTGATCGCAGGTGGAGGTGGGCGTGTGACCGGCGGAACATTCACTGTCGACGGAACTATCGGTCAGTCTATTGCGGGGACGACATCGACCGGCGGGACGTTCTCTGTCGCGAGCGGTTTCTGGGGCGGTGGTGGAGCGGCGGCTCCGGTTCATGACGCGCCGTATGATTTCGATGGTGATGGGAAGACCGACATCGGGATCTTCCGTCCCGGGCCCGCCGAGTGGTGGATCAACAGAAGCTCTAACGGTACGACGTTCGCGGCGCAATTCGGAGTAGGAACGGATCGCATCACGCCCGGTGATTACACTGGCGACGGTAAGGCTGACATCGCCGTCTGGCGACCGTCAAGCGGTGAGTGGTTTGTCCTTCGCTCGGAGGATTTCTCGTTCTTCTCATTCCCGTTTGGAACGAACGGGGATGTTCCGACGCCTGCCGATTACGACAACGACGGCAGGACTGACGCCGCTGTGTTTCGTCCATCGAACTCGACATGGTATGTGAGACGTTCAGCCGACGGCGGAACAACGATCGAAACATTCGGTGCAACCGGCGACGTGCCGGCCGCCGCGGACTACGACGGTGACGGTCGCGTCGACATCGCGATCTATCGGCCGAGTCTCGGTCAGTGGTGGATGAACCGGTCGACAGGAGGTGTACTCGCGGTGACGTTCGGCAACGCATCCGACAAACTGGTGCAAGGCGACTACACCGGAGACGGCAAAGCGGATGTCGCGTTCTGGCGGCCGTCGACCGGCGAATGGTACGTGCTGAGATCGGAAGATTTCAGTTACTACTCACAGCCGTTTGGGACGAGCGGAGATATTCCGGCACCCGGAGATTACGACGGCGACGGAAAGTTTGACCCGACAGTATTCCGTCCATCGAGCTCGACGTGGTTCGCTCAGCGATCCACTGCCGGAACACTTATCCAGCAGTTCGGATCGACTGGCGACAGGCCGGTACCGAACGCCTTCGTACCGTAGTGATTAGCGACTCGTTATACTTCGCCTCAGCTTCTTTGCGAGTGTACATCCCGCCTTTACTTAGGTGCGGCCCGCCTCGTCAATAGCTGCCGCGCGGCAAGCATGATGAATCTCGGGTTTACGAGCAGGTAACGCGAGAATAATCTGCGAGGTTCCTGTAGTAATCGAAACATCCACTCCAGACCAAGCTTACTTATCACGGGTGGAGCTTCTCGAATGTTTCCCGCGTAAAGGTCGAACGCCGCACCCACGCCGATCATCACCGCCTTGATGAACGGACGAGCGGATGCCATCCAACGCTCCTGCTTTGGACAACCCAGCCCGACAAACAGCATTTGTACTCCGGCCGCCGCGATCTCCTTTTCGATCTGCTCAGCTTCGCTCTCTGTAGCGTCGCGAAAGGGTGGAGAATATCTGTACGCGATATCGAGCGCGGGAAACTCACTCGACGCACGCGAAATGATTCTTTTCAGCACGTCCGGACGCCCACCGAGATAACCGACTTTCAGATTTTTCGATTCGGCGTATTTCATCAACATCGGCATCAAAGATGGTCCGCGCACTTGTGTCGCTGTTTCGTTTCCCTGCCATCTTTGCATCCACACGAGAGGGGTTCCGTCGGGCAGTACGACGTCAGCGTTGTTCACGAGCTCGGCAAAGCGTGGGTCGTCTTCGGCTTCGATCGCGACGTGAACATTCGCAACGCACACATATCCGCCAAGTCCGCTTCGCGTCATCCGGTCGATGGTATCGATCGCCGTTTCGTAATCACACAGGTCGACCTTCAACTTGAGCACCGGCACGCGCTTTCGATTTGTCTGAGGTTCGGCGTATGTCATTTTGCAGCGATCAATTCAGTGTAGATGCCGGTGAGTTTTTTTGTGTATTCGCTAATGTCGAAGCGTGTGCGGACGGTCTCGCGCGCATTGCGCCGATATTCCTCCCAGCCGGCTTCCCCTTCGGAGAGCAAGAACTTCAACCGACCGACGATCTGTGTGATATCGCCGGGATCGATGAGAAAGCCGTTTCGTCCGTCTTCTACCACCGAGGGGATGGAGCCGCGATTTGTGACAACGGGCACGCAACCGGCGGCCATCGCCTCGAGCATCGCGAGTGACAGTCCCTCGAATCGTGAAGGCATGAGGAAGATATCGGCCGAGTTCAACGCTTTCACTTTCTCAGCACCGGACACAACACCGCCGTAATGAAAATCTTTCCCGAGTATGGTCTCCATTCCTCTCAGGAAACGATCCTCGTCGCGTCCCTTTCCGAAACAAGTGAACCTGAACTTGAATCCCTGAGCAACCAGTTGTCGACAGGCCTCGACGATCTCGCTCAAGCCTTTTGCCTCATCCAGGCGGCCGAGATAGACGATGTTCTTGGTGCCCCACACACGTTCGGTGTCCGGAAAGTTTTCCGTCGCCACCGCATTGGGGAGTACGGTAATGTTCAGTCCCGGTGTCCGTACCAGAATATTCTCGGATTCCGTTTCGCTTTGAACGACGATCCGCGACGCCCGATGCAAAAGCTCGGCGGCAAGCGAGGCGAGGATCCGGTTCGGAAACTCGTCCATAACAAAACGTCCACCATGAACGTGCAAAATAATGCGGCATTTTCCCGCAACTTTTGCGAGCACGAGATCGCGAATTATGGACCGCGGCTCGAACGCTGTGTTGATGTGAATGATGTCGGGCTTTGCTCGGGCGATCGTTTGTCGAAACACGAATGGCAATTTCACTTGTTGTACGATCCAGTTCAGATCAAACTTTCCGCCATCCTTTCGCCCGGCACCGAAGTGCACGAAGTCACAGCTTCCGTGCTCGATGATGCCATTGATCATCGTCGATATACCGCTGACGTTCTCGTTCTCGTCCAGGCTGGGCGATGTGATCAGGACTTTCATCGTCTGGTGTGATTCGTGGTTTCGATTCCCAGCGACCGAAACCGGCACCACGAACCTACGCCCGAATTATACTAAAACAGACAAAAGCGGGACGATCGCGGACATCGATGTCTTCGCACCAAGGTTGCAACTCGCACGTCATTCGCTTAAAAAGAAATAGACAATGAGAGCCGAGACCGCAATTAACGCCAGCGCCGCAACCTTGAAAGCAGAGAACCGCGTTCCGCGTTGGGTCATGCCCGTGGTAAAGACCGGCATCGTCGCGACTGATGCGGTGATCACGATCTTTTGTTTTTTGGCGGCGTTCAAGCTTCGCGAAGGAGCGGCCGTCCTCTCGACGACTGCGTGGGCTTGGTCGCCTGAGTTCGTCGCGTACGCGGGCGTCTTGTACTTTGCAGTTCCCGTGCGGCTGGCGATGCTGGTGTACGAGCGCGGGTATCAGTATCACGGCGCCTTCTCGTACACCCGCGAGGCAATAAAGATCTTCAAAGCCGTCGCGGTAGGTTCGCTTTTGATCACCGGCTGGGCATTCTTGTTTCGCGGCGGTTTCGCATTCCGCGAGTTTTCATACTCACGGGGGGTGTTTGTCCTTGATTTCGCCCTCGCCCTTGCGCTGTTCGGAGCGTTTCACCTTGCGTTGCGTTTCGTCCAAACACGAATCCGAGGCGCCGGAATTAATTTGATACCGACACTGGTCGTGGGCACGAACGCCGAAGCCGCGCAGACGGTTCGCGAATTGCGGACGCGACGCGATCTCGGCTACCGGGTGATCGGTATCATTCGAAACGATCCTGAGGCGGTCGAGCCGACTGACCTCGGCGCGGATGTGATCGGGTCCTTCGACGACCTGGCGAGCCTGATCCGCGAACTTGAGATCCAGGAAGTCATCATCACCGACAATGCGATCTCCAGCGAGCGTTTGTTCGAAGCGATGATGCAAGTTGGCAGGCGACAGCGAGTCGAGTTTCGATTTGCACCGAGCCTGTTCGATCTTCTGCCGCAGAAGACCAGTGTCGAGCAGATCGGCGTGCTGCCGATGGTTCGCCTGTTCCGTGAACCGTTGTCGGACATCCAACGGTTCATCAAACGCGCCTCGGATGTTGCGATCTCCGCATTTGCGCTTCTTTTACTCTCACCGGTTTGGCTTGTCGTGGCACTTCTGGTCCGACGCGGCTCACCGGGTTTTGTGATCTTTCGCCAGGAGCGCGTCGGAATGGACGGGCGTATTTTCCTCTGTTACAAATTCCGAACGATGCTTTCCGATTCGGACGACGCAGTCCATCGCCAGGCTTATCGAAAAAATATCGAGGGCCGCGATGAGGCGAACGCCGGCGACGACCGTCGACCCGTCTTCGGAAAAGTGAAGGACGACCCGCGCGTAACCCCGACCGGACGATGGCTGCGGCGTTCGAGTCTCGACGAGCTGCCCCAACTTTTCAACGTCCTGAAGGGTGACATGAGTATCGTCGGTCCGCGTCCGCCGATACCGTACGAGGTCGAGGAATACGATATCTGGCACCGCAAACGCCTTGATATGAAACCTGGGATAACGGGACTATGGCAGGTGTCCGGCCGCAATCGTCTAACGTTCGATGAGATGGTCCGAACCGACCTGTACTACATCGAACATTGGTCGCTCTGGCTCGATGTGAAAATAATTCTCCTGACATTGCCTGCGGTGTGGCGTGGGGATGGTGCACGATGACCGATGTTATCAAACACAACAGCGCCGCATGGGACAGAGAGGTTGACGGGCTAAGCGATTGGACGAGGCCGGTCAGCATCGAAACGATCCAGCGAGCCCGTCGCGGCAATTGGAGCGTCGTACTCACCGAAACCAAGCCGGTGCCCAGCGAATGGTTCGGCGACATCGTCGGGAAGGATCTGTTATGCCTTGCGTCCGGCGGAGGCCAGCAGGCGCCGGTATTGGCGGCGGCGGGTGCAAGCGTTACATCGTTCGACAATTCGACAAAACAACTCGAACAGGACCGTTTTGTCGCTGAGCGGGACGGACTGCAAATAAGACTTGAAAAGGGCGACGCGGCGGACCTCTCGAGATTCACTGATGGGTCGTTCGATCTTATATTCCACCCTTGTTCGAATCTCTTTATGCCCGCCCTTCGGCCGATCTGGCAGGAATGCTTCCGCGTGTTGCGAGACCGCGGCGTTCTCCTGGTCGGCTTCACCAAGCCAGAGGTATTTATCTTCGACGAACTTGAAGACGAGCGAAACAGCAAGCTTGTGTTGCGCTACACGCTGCCTTACTCCGATGAAACGTCCCTGACCGAGCAGGAATTACGTGGGAAGATCGAACGCGGTGAGCCGCTTGAATATAGCCATACGCTCGAAGAACAGCTCGGCGGTCAGACCGCGGCGGGGTTTCACATCACCGGGCTGTACGAAGATCATTGGCATAGCCCCGGCCGTTCCATCGATCGGTACATGCCGTCATTTATTGCGACAAGGGCGATCAAACCGTAATGCCGATCCTTTTCGAAATGCTTGCCGAGGTGGAGGCGATTCTCCGCAGCAGCGGCGTTACCGATTCACGCCGCGAAGCATCATTGCTGCTTGCCCTCGCACTCAAACGTGACAAAACGTTTCTAATTGCTCATCCGGAATATGTCCTGGACCCTGCCGAGGAAGAACTCGCGAACGCATTTGTACAACGACGAGCGTCACGCGAGCCGTTTCAATATATCTCCGGTGCGCAGGAATTCTACGGTCTCGAGTTCGAAGTAACACCTGATGTTTTGGTCCCGCGTCCCGAAACGGAGATGATCGTCGAACGCGCGGTCGCGGTACTTTGCGAGAGAAACGACCCGTCATTTTGCGAGGTGGGAGTCGGGTCGGGCTGCATATCTATCTCTGTACTTCATCACTTGAAGCAGGCGAACGCGGTCGGGCTGGATATTTCACCGCCGGCTTTAAGTCTCGCGCGACGGAACGCGACGAAGCATGGCGTCGCTGAAAGGCTGTGGTTTCTCGAGTCCGACGTTTTCGGCGCGCTCTCGGACGAAAGGTTCGACATGATCGTGTCGAACCCGCCATACATCCCCGCACCGGATATCGCCGGACTCCAGGCCGAAGTTCGCGATTTCGAGCCACACCTCGCCCTGATCGGCGGGCCGGACGGGCTCGA
>JBKKAS010000003.1:0-6171 GCA_046714595.1 Pyrinomonadaceae bacterium
GAGATCAACAGTAAGTTCCTCGCTACTGTACCGGTTCCCCTCATAGCCCGCTGTTTGACCCTTGTCGAACCTGAAATTCGCACCGATGAACCGCGTGCGTTCGGCGAGCACATCCGATTTAGATTTCATGACGACGCCGATCTCATCTTCCTTCAGCTTTCGATCCAGCTTCAGCTCGAATGCCCGGACGATCTCGTCGTCGGTCGCGTCCGGTTTGAAATCAAGACCGACATATTCGGGATATTCCTTCCCCGGTACGGCGTAGCTCAAGGTGATGGAGATCATCTCGCCTTTCTCCACCGCGTCGCGCCGCATCTGCCAGGGTGACACTTGCGAACGATCGGTCAAAACGCTCTCCGAACGGTCGTTTGACGGAATTCCGTTTTTCTCGGCTGCCGCCGCCCGCGATTTCTTCGCTTCCTCTTGCTTGCGCTTCTCTATCTGTTCGATAACATCCGCCTCGAACTTGTCGAGCAGCCACGTGTAATCGATAATGTCCTGCCGCAGATTGTCATTCCCGGCATACATCAGAGTTTGGGCGAGCTCACGAACACGCTCCTTCGGACGGTTGCGATACCTGATCAACCCGATCAACTGACGCCCGGCAGTGCCGAATCGGCCACTCCTTCGCGCGACCGACTCGAGATGAAGTTCGGCCTGCTCGTATAGCTCGCGTTTCTTCTCGGCGTCCGTCGTCAAACTCGCCTGACGGACAAGAGTTCGGCCCACGAGGTAGTCGGCGGTCTCCTGCCAAACCGAGCCGTTGTCGCGCGCGATCTCGTCGAAACGCCTCCGGGCTTCATCGAAATTGAGCGCGTAGAAATGCGCCGCAGCGATCTGATACTGCCGGTCCTTTATCAGCCATTCCGGAGCGTCGGCCCCGGCGTCAGGTGGAAACGCGGTACCACTGGAACAAATCTCAAAAACGTGGTCCTGACCCTTTAACCATTCGCGCACGTTCCGATCATCTGAACCATGAGTGCCCGCCCGATCGTTCAAGGTAGTGATCGCGACTTCGAACGCGTTCTTCGTACAATTCGGAAAGAAATTGTACCCACCAAAGTTGCGGTCGGTATAAATATCGGGCAGCTTTTCGTCCCCGGCGACGAGCTTTCGAGCCTCGATCCACGCCTTGACGGCCTCGTGTCCGTTATCATCCTCCGGCGGTTTACCGCGGAGCGCCTCGATAAGCGCTCCCTGATCGTGAGCGCTGAAAGAACCTCCGTTCGCATAGCGGTAGGCGATGAAGAGGGCTTTGCGACCGAAGGTCGGACGGATGATCCCGATATTTCCGCTTGTGAACTCCTCGAAGGGAATGTCGGGAGAGCCGGCAAACATAAACACCGGCTCGATGTAGCTCGGCCCGCACGCCTCGATCCACGGCAGTGATGCGTGAAGGATGGTCGCGAGTACGACCAACGAAAGAAATTGCCGCGAGAACCTCATTGTCGATCTCTTTCCAGGAATCCAGTCAGATCTGATTCGTTCCAGGCCCGGTCGTTGAAAATATAGATTCGTCGTGTGTAATCAAACTCCATTCGGAGCGGCTCGTCAAGAGAAATTCCGTAACTCGTGCGGCACAGAGGTTCGGTGAATTCTCCGCCATTTTCGAGAAACTGTTTTATTTGTCTTTCATCGGCGCCCATTCGAAAGATCATCGGGACAGCCTCGTCTACCGGAAGTCCGTTCATCCACCGGTCGCCGAGACAAAACGATGCCAGCGCAGTGATCGATAGCGGCGTGTTGCCGGGTAGGCGTGCCCGCAACGTCCCAAGCAGGCTTCGATAAAAATCGCGTTCGGATACGGCCACATCGAAGTCGATCTGTATCGCCGAGATGTTCTGCAGTTCCAGTGTCTTGACTATCAGCGAGACGAGCCTTTCTTTCTGAGAATCGCTTAGTGCGGCGCCGCGACCTCTGGCCTTTTGCGATTCGATTCGGGTTACGGCGATGAGCTTGGCTTGCGGACGGACCTTTAACGGCTGGCGCCGCGGGCGAACGATCACCTCATCATCAGTGAGAACCAGCGTCTGAGCGAGAAACGCGACACCAAACTTTTCCGGATCGAGAAACTCCAGATCCTCCGGGCGCTCCCACGCCCAGATGATGAGAGGCGGCAGGACCCCGGTGCGCACGCTTGAGATTTCCGTCGGAGCGCCTTGTCGGCACGACGAACATAGAACGGAAAGCGCTAGTATTAAAAACCGCCAGTGCATTCGTTTAATTAAGTAGTTTTTCGTCGAACCAGCGCTCGGTCATGTCGCACCAGATGGCAAGACCTTTCCATGAGCCGAACTTCTTATAATGCCGCTCGATCTTTTTGTCGGCACATACCTTTTCGCGATTATGCTTTTTGTAAAACTGTGATCGAAGCCACGAGTCTAGAGCGAGCCCGTCGTATCGGCCGACCAGCTTTAGAAGATTGTCCGCGGCGTACTCACCGAATCCCTTGACCCGCTTGATCTCCTTTTTCAGATCGGGACTCGGGAGTTCGCTTGTCAGCCACGATTCCGGATCGATGGTGCCAGACGCTACCGCTTCCGCGAGCTCGACAAAGTAGGGCGAGCGATATCCGGCACGAACTTTATCGCGGTAAAACTTTTCCGGAACGGATGCGAGAGCCGCAGGCGTTGGGAACGCGCGGGCACCGCCGATTCCCGGTTCGCCAAGGAGCTCGACGAGATTGGTCACCATATTTTTCGTCAGGCCCCACGAGCAGTTCGTCGTGCACATTGTCTTCACCATGTCTTCGAATACGGTTGGCGAGCGAAGCAGCCGCCCGGCGTTCGAAGTCGAAACCCAACGCAACCGCTCTTCGGCGTCGGTCATGTTGTAGAAATCTTCGAGCGGATCGTCGAGTCGCAAGATGTGCCGAACATCATGAACAAGCTTTTCCTTGTCCAGCTTCTTTCCTGAAACATCGATCTGCAATCCGCCATCGCCTTCGCGGATCACCGCCGATACGGGCGTCGCCCCGTTCGAGCCTGCGAACACGTAACTAAGCCGCCAATTTTCATCATCGAGCCGAAACGGGGCAAGTTCGCTCCAGCCGTGGCTGTATACAGTGTGTCGGAAGCTGAAATTAGCCGGGGTTCTAAGAAGAATGCTTGTTTGCATAGCAGAATTCTATTGCTTGATGGACAGGCCTGACAAATCTTTGCATTTTTTAAGACCAAGCCAATAGCCCCGTCGTCTTACACACGGCAAATGACAAGGTGGTTGATATCTACAGCAAAAAAGCTTGAGTTTTTTGAAGAATTCGTTTAGATTCTATCTGCAAAACATTATTTTACGGCCATAGATAACCCACCTAACATTGGTCCGAAACCTGCACAGATAGACAAATCGAGTAGTTGCCTGAGGAGGAAAGGGTATGTTCAGCTTGAGATCGCGCGTTTGGCTGCGAATTATAAGCGTTTCGGTTTTTATTCTCTTACCGCTGGCGATAGTGCCGGCACAGGGAGATCCAGACCCCAATTCACCGACCCCCGTCTTATTGAGTGAAAACGATTCGACTCGGGCATTAGCCGTGCCGGTTGGCAAAAGTCGGACGGCGTCGCTTAATCGATCTTCGTCTCGCGTTTTTTGGCCAAATCAAAAGGTAGAGCTTTTCGTCACGAACCTCGCTCTCATGGAAGGCGAAGGCGCGAATGCCTTTCGTATCTACATGAAGAATTCGAGAGGCCGCGAATATCGCTTCCCCGTGCTCGAGATCCGTCCCGTTGAGTCGCAGCCGGGAGTATTCTCCGTGGTGACTCAGTTAACGGACGAGAGTCGATATTGGCCCGCTCCTACGGCCGATGGAGATGTACTGGTTCGATTGACGTGGCGCGGACTGACGAGCAATACAGTACGACTAGGTTTTGGGGCCATGGGCGGTACGATCAAGGACGAGGCAGGATCGGTTCCGACACCGCTTTCCGCGGTTGGCTCTAAGTCAGACGGCGACGCGCCGACAAACGAACTTGTCGGCTATCGCTGGTCCGGCGACCGTGCGAGATTTTTGCAGCAAACTACGTTTGGTTCGACGCCCGCACTTGATACTCGCTTGAGACGCATCGGTTTAAAAACCTGGCTCGCCGAGCAGTTTGAACTGCAGTATCCGTCTGTATCTAACCCCTATCCGAACGTTCCCCTGAAGAGCACAGTTAATCCGCAGGCGGATCCGCCCGCAGGATGTGGACCTATACCGACCCCAAACCCTAACACGACCCCTTACGCCATCTGCATCCGGGATCATTACTCGATGTATCCGATACAAACGTGGTTCTTCCGCGAAGCTCTTTACGGCGAACCGCAGCTCAGGCATCGAGTCGCCTGGTCATTGGCTCAGATATGGGTGATCGCGGCTCCCGACACACAACAGGCGAGCCACATGATCCAGTATCACAAGCTGCTCTCCGAAAATGCGTTCGGAAACTACCGTGAGTTGATGAAAGACATGACTCTAAATCCGGGGATGGGTAATTACCTGGACATGATGCGCTCGACCAGGAACAATCCGAACGAAAATTACCCGCGGGAGATCTTACAGCTCTTCACGATCGGCCTGTACATGATGAACCAGGACGGAACGCTGCAGTTGGATGGCATGAGCAATCCCATCCCGACTTACGATCAGAATACAGTCAACAATTTCACGAAGGTGTTCACCGGCTGGCGCGATTGTAGAGTTGTATCGGCTGCATGCCCGAACACCATTCTCGGTATCTCTAATTACATCGATCCGATGGAACTGGCGCCTGCCAATCACGATGTAACGGCAAAGACGCTTCTAAATTATCCCGGTGCCACGCCGAACATTGCCGCGTGCACCGGCTGCAACAACGCCGCGATAACGACGTACGCAAACAACTCGCTGGAACAGGCGCTCGACAATATCTTCTATCACCCGAACGTCGCTCCGTTTGTAAGCCGGCTGATGATCCAGCATCTGGTAACAAGTGATCCGACGCCCGCGTATGTCGGACGCATCTCGGCCGTTTTCAACAACAACGGCTTAGGGACTCGCGGCGATATGAAAGCGGTCGTACGCGCGATACTTCTCGATCCGGAAGCCCGCGGTGATATCAAGACCGATCCGAATTACGGCAAACTCCGCGAGCCGGTCCAGTTGGTCACCAACGTGCTGAAGGCGTTCGATGTTAAGAACGCGGCGCTGACCGGTCCGAGCGACGGCGTGATACAGAATCTGTCTGCCGCGCTGTTACAGAACGTGTTTCTCTCGCCGACGGTCTTCAACTACTATTCGCCCGATTATATGATTCCGGGGACGGCTTTAAACGGCCCCGAGTTCGGGATCATGACGACCGGAACCGCGATCGGCCGAGCCAACTTTGCGAACACGATGGTCTATGGTCAGATCAACGTGGCCCTGCCGAACATTCCTTCGGGGACGCGTCTCGATCTGGCTGAGATGCAGGCCTTGGCAGCCGCGGATACGACTGGCAATGAACTTGTCGAAGCACTTAACTGGCGGCTGATGCACGGGCGAATGTCGGCAGAAATGAAGTCACGCATACTAACCGCCATACTGGCCGAGCCTTCCGCTAACACATTGAATCGCGCCAGGGCGGCAATATATCTCGTCGCGACGTCGTCGCAATTCCAAATACAGAGGTGATGATCATGAAAGAATCAAGAAGACAATTTCTTAAAAAGTCGGGCTGTGCTCTTGGCATGGTCACCCTCGCAACACAGATGGAACATTTCGGCTTGATGAGCGCTCTTGCTCAGAAAGTTTCGGATGAGCCATCGAGCGAAGGCGGTGAAAACTACAAAGCGATAGTGCTGATTTTTATGGCCGGCGGGAACGACGGAAACAACACCGTCATTCCAAATCATAACGATGCGACCATCAGCAATTACACCGCGTATTTTAATGAGCGGAATCCGAGCACGCTCGCAATACCGCAGGCCAGTCTGCTGCCGATCTCGGTACCGGCTTTGGGTCTTGATTACGGACTGCACCCGAATTTCGGAACTGTAACGGGCGGTCTTAATCCCGGAGTACATCCGCTTTGGGCGGCGGGGGATATGGCGGTCGTGACGAACGTGGGCACGCTGATCTCGCCCATGACTAGAGCTCAATACCTGGCCAACACTGTGCCGAAGCCGCTCCAGCTTTTCTCCCACTCGGACCAGGTGGCGCAGTATCAAACCAGCGTTTCG
>JBKKAS010000004.1:0-16248 GCA_046714595.1 Pyrinomonadaceae bacterium
ACAACTTTAGCTACACATGAGCGAAGCGAATGTGTAGTTGGAATGTCATAACTTTGAGCGTGTGAAACACGCGTCGCCTCTGTTGTGTCATGGCAATCCCGGTCGCTCCTCCTCCCCCATCTGACTGCCGCCGCAGTCTTCATCAGTGTCTGTAGGAGGGTTTTCAGAATGGCTGTCTGCTTTACCTGTTATTTTCGACTGTGACAACTTCATGGCTAACTCGCACAATTCCCCCATCAGTCGCAGCCGTTCGCCCACGGCTTCTGGGGACATATCTACCTTTGCCATATTCAAAGTAAACCCCTACTTGGAAGTCGAAAGTTGCTTATAAACTTTCCCGTATCGCATCACGAAAACCACATCTTTCACGGTCTCGATCTTCTCAAGCGGGTTATCGCGAACGGCGACGATATCGGCACGCATTCCAGGCTTTATCCAACCGCGGTCAGCGTCAACACCAAGCACCCTCGCCGGATTAGTCGTCAACGCCTGCAGGATAACAAGCGACGGAATACCCGTTTCTTTCCAGTCGTCAACCGTGTCGATCGAAACCTTTCCGCGCGGCAGGTCTTTCGTGTTGAAAGTGACATCCGGTCCCCATACGAGCGTCACACCCGCCTTGTGGGCGCGCTGGACCGGATCGATGAACCATCGCTTGTTGATCTCTTTATTGCCGCCCGGAGTGCCGCTCAAAACGGCATCCACTTCCGTGAACGGTATCGGAACGATCGGAACATTGTTCTGCTTGGCGATCGCTAGCGCTTCATCGGTGATCGCAACCGCATGCTCGATCGAATCAACACCCGCCTTCGCCGCGTTCAGCGCACCGGCGGCCGTCCATGCATGTGCGGCGAGCTTCACTCCCGCGGCGTGTGCTTCCTCGATGGCGAACTTTATATCGTCGACCGAATAGATGTACTGCTGATCGTCGATGACGAGTTTTATCACCGTCGCACCATAATGGAGATTCTGTCGGATCGCCTTTTTGATCTCGTCGCGGGTGTCGGCAAAGAAATATTCGGGCTCGGCGAGGTTCTGCTTATCCGGCTGGAGATGAAATTGCCCGCCGTATGGAGCGATTATACGTCCGGCTGTAATAAAGGTCGGCCCGTCTATCAAACCTTCATTGATCGAGCGCCGAACCTCGACGCATGCATAATTCCCCTCGTTGCCAACATCGCGAACAGTCGTAAATCCGTATTCGAGCATCGACCTTGCGTTAACCGCGCCCTGGATCGCCCGTTTTGCGTTCGAATCGAGCAACGTCGTGTAATAGTAGCGGCCTGCGTCGCGCTTGTGCTGCACGTTCATGCACAGATGCGCGTGGGCATCCATCATTCCCGGCATTACCGTGAATTTCGAGAGATCAATGACAGTCGCTCCCGCCGGTATCGGCACGTTCGCACCAACTGCTTTGATATCTTGCCCATCCACGAGAATGATCTGGTTCGTCTCGACCTTCCCGGTTTCAGGGTCGATCAATCGGCCGGCCCGGATCGCGGTGATCTGCGAATGCGCTGTTAGAACGAAAAGCGTGAGAGTTGTGATGATCAGGAAAAGTTTTTTCATATATAACCCACCCGCTACGGCAGGTGGTACTGACAAGAATATTAACCACCCGGGACCGCAGGTGGTACTGACAACTCGGCTCGACGCTTGATCAATTTCAACATCTCCGTACGTATCAAACCGCTAAAGGGTTGGATGAACGTCCAGTAGAATCCGAACCGTCTCCGGCTATCGGCATCCATACATTTAATTCGCGTTTCGGTCGTCAATCGAGTATTGCCGCCAGCCTCAGCCAGCGAGAAATTCCAAACCGCCTTTGCATAGCCCGCCGTTTCGAACCGCTTGAAGCTTGCCGCATCTATTTGTTGCAGGCCGCCGCCGAGCGTCCAAAATTTACCGATAAGACCGATGACCATTTCTCGATTCAGCGTTTCGCCCAGGATCTCGAAATGTGATCTTTTCATGCTCCGCAGCGTCACCGTTTCGCCTGACATTCCGCGAAGGCGTAACAACCACCGGATAACGAATGATTCGCTAAAATCGACCTCATTCGCCGCGCGATAAATGTCGGCGGCACCGGCGTGGATCGAGATTCCGTGCGTCTCGATAAAGTCGTATTCGGATAGAAAATCATCGATCAGCATTGTTTGTACCTGAAGCAACTCACCAGATGATCGTTCACCATTCCCGTCGCCTGCATGTGTGCGTACATGATGGTCGAGCCGACAAATTTGAATCCGCGCATTTTCAGATCTTTGCTGATCGTGTCCGAGACTTCACTTATCGCCGGGATCTGCAATGTCTCTTTCCACTTATTCACGACCGATTTGCCATCGACGAACGCCCAAATGTATTTGTCGAACGAGCCGAACTCTCTCTGCACTTTCAAGAACGCTTTCGCGTTCGAGACCGCGGACGCCACCTTTAACCGATTGCGGATGATACCCTCGTTTTGCAAGAGTTTGTCGATCTTCTTATCGTTGTACCTCGAAACTTTCTCCACATCGAATCCCTCGAACGCGTCGCGATAGTTTTCGCGTTTGCGAAGGATCGTGTCCCAACTCAAGCCTGCCTGCGCACCTTCGAGGATAAGAAATTCGAACAGCCGCCGATCGTCATGCAGCGGCACGCCCCACTCAGTGTCGTGATATGCGATCGCAAGTTCATTTTTTGGCCACGTGCAGCGTTTCATAAGAACCTGAGTGACGGTTGATAAGTGAACGCTTGTCACTTGTCACTTGTCACTCGTCACTTTCTTGATATACAAGGTCTTTTCAATCATCGCGTGAACCTTTCCGCTAGCGTCTCTTAGCTCGAGATCATAAACCCGGTCGACGGAAGTCTGTGTTTCCGCGAGCCGCTTGATCTCATCGATCTCATCGTCCGACAGCCTGAAATCGACATACAGCGTGTCCTTACCGGGCTTTCTAAATCGTATCTTCGCTGCCTTGTCCCAGACAACGTAGCCGGGACCGAGGTTCCTGATCAGCATCAGCATGTAAATCGGGTCGACCGCTCCGTACATGCTGCCGCCGTAGATCGTGCCGACGTAGTTTCTCGTTCTCCACGACAGCGGGATCTTTACGCGAACCTCGCGAAAATCATCCGCGATGTAAGCCACCCGACCTCCGGTCCCACGGTACGCCGGAAAAAGGTTGAACTTCCAACGGGCCATGCGGCTTTCAAAACTCTCGGGCATGTTCAGGTGTGAGCGATCACGCTGCGTGGGCCCCTTCTGCTGTCACGGCCGGAAAACCCTCCGCCTCCATCACTCGCGTCGCCTGGCGAAAATGGCGCTTCGTGTGCTCGATCAGAAACGTATACCCGTCCTCGAGCGTGTAGGTCAGCACCCTGAGGAACGGGGAGCTCATCACCGTCTTCTTTCGGTTGGCGTCGGAGCACCTCTCGACGATTTTATTGACCGTTGCGATGTGTGTCGCGAAACGTTCTATGATGTCGCCGCTGATCTCGCTCTGGGGTACTATTTTTTTCGAAGGCGCTTTGGTCTTCTTCGAATCTTCCGTCATTGCCTTGATCAGAAACCTTCCAAAAAATCCCGTTAGCGGCGAGTAGTTCTCAAGAAAAGAATTTTTCCTTGTCCCACTTGCAAGCTTTTCAAACTCGGGATTGAACTGCTCGTTCGTCTTGATAATGTGTTCAAAGCATTGACCGACACTCCAACTGTTTTCGGCTGGTTTCCAGTTAAGCTGTTCGGATGTGAGGCCGCCGAATGTCGCACGTGCGTCGTCAGCTACTTGCGTGAGAGCCGATGTGATCTGCGTAATTCGTTCGTCCATATTCCTCCGAGTGACGAGTGACGAGTGACTAGTGACGAGATAGGGCGAAGCTCTCGTCACTTGTCACTCGTCACTAATTCCTAAGCGGCTTGCCGGTTTTCAACATCGCAGCGATCCGGTCCTGGGTTTTTCGTTCGCCGCATAGCGAAAGAAAAGCCTCACGTTCGAGATCGATCAGGTACTGCTCGGAAACCAAGGTCTCGTGATTCAGGTTTCCGCCGCTCATTATGTTCGCCAGCTTCTTACCGATAAACGCATCGTGCTCGGAGATGAAACCGCCGCGCGACATCATATGAAGCGCAAGTTTCATCGCGGCCTGGGCAGATTCGCCGAGGGCCAGAATATCGGTCCGCGGAACGGGCTGAATATATCCCGATGCATCGAGATTGAGCACTTCCTGTTTCGCGTCCGCGATAAGCCGATCACCGTTCATCGAGATCGAATCGACGTCCCTCAGAAACCCGAATGATCTCGCTTCCTGCGCCGAGGTCGCGACCTTACCCATACCGAGCAGCTCGAAAGTCTTTTTCAAAAATGCGAGCGGATCGGCGTCCGGGGCCCTCGCCGCGGCGTCCATCGCGCGCATCGTCATTTCCTTGGTGCCACAGCCGGCCGGTATCAAACCGACGCCAACCTCGACCTGGCCCATGTAAGTTTCCGCCGCTGCCCGCATGCGGTCTCCGTGCATAGAGATCTCGCAGCCACCGCCGAGCGTCAACCCATACGGAGCTGTGACGACCGGCTTCGCCGAATACCGCAGCCGCATGATCGCCTTTTGCAGACCGGCGACCATCATGTTTATGTCGTCCCACTCTTCTTCCTGAGCAGCGAGCAGAAGCATCATCAGGTTCGCACCCGCAGAAAAATTTCCGCCCTGGTTGCCAACGACCAGTCCTTTGAAATTCTTCTCGGTCTCGTCGATGGCGAAATTCATCATCTGGACCGTGTCGCCGCCGATCGAGTTCATCTTCGAATGGAACTCAAGACATGCAACGCCGTCCCCGAGATCGATGAGCGAAGCTCCCGGGTTTGATTTGATAACACCTGTCCGTTCTTTCAACGACTTCAGAACAAGTACGCCCGGTTGTTCGGCGACGGGTTTATACCCCCCGCCGACCAGGTCGTAATAGGAGCGCTGACCGTTCTCGGTCTTGTAGAAAGTCTCGGCTCCGGACTCGAGCATCTTCTCGACATTCGCCGCGACGCCCTGGCCATCCTTACGCATTCGCTCGACCGATTCACGGACGCCGATGGCATCCCATGCTTCGAACACGCCGATCTCCCAACCGAACCCCCACTTGAGCGCGTTATCGACCTCAACGATCGTATCGGCGACCTCCGGGATGCGGTTGGCCGCATAACGCGAGATACGCGAGGCCGTCTTCCAAAGGAATTCGCCGACGCGGTCGTCGCCCCAGACGAGCGCCTTTACGCGTGTCGGGAGATCTTCGATTCCCTTCGCAGCATCAATCGACGGGAATTTTGTTTTCTGCTGCGGCTTATATTCAAATGTCGCGAGATCGAGCTCGAGGATCTCCGTCTTCCCTTCCGCAGTCTTCGTCTTCTTATAGAAACCACCTTTGGTCTTATCACCGAGCAGCTTCTTCTCGAGCATCTGGTTGAGCACCTTAGGGATCTGGAAAGCTTCCCGGTCCTCATCATCCGGGATCGCAGGATAGAGATTATTGTTTACGTGAACAAGGACGTCGAGGCCCACAAGATCTGACGTCCTGAATGTCGCGGACGACGCGTGCCCGATCGCTTTTCCTGTGATCTGGTCGATCTCGGTCGGCGTGAAACCCATCTCGAGCATTTCGTGAACGGTCGCCATCATTCCGAACGTGCCAACTCGGTTGGCAATAAAATTTGGACGATCTTTCGCCGGGACAACGCCTTTCCCAAGTCGCTGATTCAAGAACCCCGACATCTTGCATGCGAGCTCGCCGTTCGTCCACTCGGTCGGGATCAGCTCGACAAGCTTCATGTACCGTGGCGGATTAAAAAAGTGAACGCCGACAAAATGTGATTTGAAATCATCGGAAAAAGGCTCGGCAATTGATTTGATCGGGATACCGCTGGTGTTCGTCGCAATGATGGCCCCGGGCTTGCGATTCTTCTCGACCTCTGCAAAGACCTTGTGTTTGATGTCGAGGTTTTCGACGACCGCTTCGATAACCAGGTCGCAGTCTTTTAACTTCGCCATGTCGTCCGAGAAATTGCCAAGCGAGATTAGTTTCGCGTTGTCACCGACCATGAATGGCGCAGGCCTGAGTTTCTTCGAGGTTTCAAAGAGCGACCCAACAACGCGGTTCTTCACCTGCGGCGAATCGAGCGTCAGGCCCTTTGCTTCCTCATCGGGCGTCAGTTCACGCGGTGCGATGTCGAGTAGCAGAGTCGGGATCCCGGCATTTGCGAGGTGGGCAGCAATACCCGCCCCCATGGTTCCCGCACCTAAAACGGCGGCTTTCGTAATATTCATAGGTTCAGCGAACTAATCAGATATAGAAATTGCAGACGGAAGTATAACTGAATGAGTATTCATTCAGCAACTTCAGGGGCGGGAGATCCGGGATACTTTAAGGCAATACTTATTTTCTGCGTCGGCTGTCGAGGAGCAGGCGAAGGACCAGTTTTCGCTCGTTCAGCTTCGCGGTGAGCGTGGCCACCTCGGTGTCGTCGGTGCAACTACTGATCTTTTCGCTGAGTTCGGCGATCTCTTTGAATATCTCAACCTCCTCGGGAACGAAGCTGTTGGATCTGAGCATCGAGAATGCCATTCGAAGGTCCTCGGGCGTGTTGAAGTACGCGTCCAGATCGAGTGGTTTACCGCTTCCTGAGAGGTTGTCGAACTCGCCGCGGGCGATTGCTTCCCGGATCTTCTGCTCGATGGCGCTTTCGATGGACATGTTTTAGAACTCTTTAGATTGATTTACGGAAAAATATAGACGGAGTTTCCAAATCATTCGATACTTACCCCGATCAAGACAAAGCAAACTTTTCTTTAAGGAATGGGCATGTTCGTCCCATGTTCTCCTGCTTTGCTCGTTCATTCTCGAAAATTTAAAAACAAAAGAGGAAACAGTTATGAAATCTCTCCACTTCGTTCTATTCGTTTCTCTATTGTCTGCTGCTGCGGTATCCGCCCAGAGTCAGACTCCCACAACTACAAGTGCGTCTGCAACCGCGGTTGCCGAGTCAAAAAAGCCAGCCTCAAAACGGGCGCCGGCGTTTCGCGCTAACAAGGATCAGATCACGTCCGCCCAGAGGATACTAAAGACTAGAGGTATCTATACGGGTGACGAAACCGGGAAGCTGGATCCGACGACGCGTGTATCGATCAAGAGTTTCCAAAAGGAAAATGGTTTGAAGGCGTCGGGCGGCCTGAATCGGGCGACGCTTGAAAAAATGGGTGTCGAGTTGACCGCGAAACAGAAAGCCATCCCGGTTTCTGAAAACTCGTATGCGGTCGCCAGGAAACCCAGAGCCTCAAAGTCCAAGTCTGCGTCGAGGGATAGGTCTGACGGTGAAGACAAACCCAGACGAGCCGTCTTTCGCGCGACGAAAGAACAGGTGATAGAAGCTCAACGACTGCTGAAGACCGGCGGCATGTATGCCGGAGATGAGAGCGGAAAGCTGGACGACCCAACGCGGGACGGTTTGAAAAAATATCAGGAAGCGAACGGTTTGAAGGTGACCGGAACGCTTAATCAAGTTACATTGGACAAAATGGGTATCGCGTTGACCGACAAGCAAAAAGGCTCGGGCGGTCTGGACTAGATTTAACATTGGACACGCGGCCGGATCTCCCGGCCGCGTGGCCGCCAATTGAATATTACCTGTATGAAAATATTCGGATTTCTGCTTTTAATTTTCTTGCTGCCGGTCGCGCTGGCCGCGCAGTCGCAAAATAAAACGTCAAAGATCGAGACACATATTCTCGCTGTGATGGACGCACAGGTCGCCGCCTGGAACCGCGGCGATGTCGATGGGTTCATGCGCGGCTACTGGAATTCGGAGAAACTCGTTTTCGTGTCGGGCGACAACCTCACACTGGGATGGAAGCCGACCCTTGACCGGTATAAGAAGAATTACAACTCAACTGAGAAGATGGGAGCACTCAAGTTCGGGGATATTGCGATCAATGTTGTTTCGAAAGATGCGGCAGTCGTGCTCGGAAGCTGGTCGCTAGCCCGGGCAAACGATAATCCGAAGGGCAAGTTCACTCTCATATTTCGAAAGTTCAAGGACGGATGGCGTATCGTCCACGACCACACCTGTTAAAAGCCGGGCTAGTCGCGGAGTTCAAGCTCTATTAGGGCGTTGCCCACACCATAACGCCGGCTATCCGTGACGACATCTGCGCTTTTCGTGATAAGCATCGCTCATCCGGTTTGGCGGAATGCAACTTGCTAACGTCCCCTCTGACTGTTCACTAACCGAACACCCGGAGGAATTTATGGCAGACAACCGAGACCAATCGATAGAGAAACTTCGCGAACTGACTGAAGGCATCGATTTTTGCATGTTAACCACGATCGACGGTGGGCATCTTCGCAGCAGACCGATGTCGACTCAGCGGTTCGAATTCGATGGCGACCTGTGGTTCTTTACCAGCGATAACACGCATAAGATCGCTGAGATCGAGAAGGACAATCGCGTCAACGCGGCCTATTCAAATCCCGACGACAACCTTTATCTTTCCGTTTCGGGCCACGCGGAAGTTGTGAAAGATAGGACCAAGATCGAAGAGCTTTGGAGTCCTGTGCTCAAAGCATGGTTTCCCGAGGGCGTGGACGATCCGCACCTTTGTCTGCTTAAAATTCAGGTCGAGGGAGCAGAGTACTGGGATGCTCCGTCGAGCAAGATCGTGCAGCTGTTCGGGATGGTTAAGGCGATCGCGACCGGTCAGGAAGCCGATTACGGCGAGAACAAGAAAATAAATTTATAACTACGGTCGAGGCTGTATTCGTGACGCGATACCGAAAGAGCCCCCCGCGTCATCGGCCGAGCTGGACAACTTGTCCAGTTCGGTTCGATTCGCGGGAGGCATCGAGCACACGTTGAATGTTTAGTCCGTCTTCGAACGTCGCGGCGTTTTCGACCGTGCCTTTGCCCTCCCGAATCGCGTCGACGATCACTGGAGCGAATTCCATAAAGCCTCGAGAAAATCCGGTGTCGGCAACACCGGGAATGTGCTCACCCAAACCGACCTCGATCTCGCGCCAAGCGTCTTCGCCAGCGTTTGCGACAAAGACCTCACCACGATGTTCGACCGCTATTGCGCCCTCGGTTCCATAAAGCTCGAGACGGTTTTTGTACGCCGGATATTCAGTCATCGATACCGACACGAGGCCGGTCGCGTCACCGGTCAATTCGTTGTCGGCGAACCGCAGGATCATTAGCGATTCATCGTCGCTCGTGACGGGCCGCAAGGCGCCGCTCGCATCGGGCCGGCGTTTGATATGAGTTTGAAGTTGGCAGAACACGCTTGCCGTCTCTGTTCCGAGAAACCAGTGAAATGAATCGATGATATGCGAGGCTATTGCGCCGAGAGCACCGCCGCCCTGTTCCTCGTCGGACCACCAATTCCAACTGACGTTTGGATCACCGCGGTGCGGAGCCTGAAAGTGGTATTTCGCGTGACGGATCTTTCCGACCGCTCCCTCGCGGATCATCGAATATGCGCGCTGTCTTCCCGGCTGAAACCGGAGCTCGTGATCGACGAGCGCAAGCACGCCCGCCTTTTTCGCCGCGTTTACCATTTCGCGGGCCTCGTCCGCGTTCATCGCCATCGGTTTCTCGCAGAGGACGTGCTTTCCGTTCTCGATGGCGAACAAAGTCATCTCGCGATGCAATTTTGGCGGCGTGGTTATACAGACCAGATCGACGTCGCTTTTGGCTACGGTCTCGCGCCAGTCAGTGGTGAAATGCGGGATGCCGAATTCGTCGGCCGTGGCCTTTGCGTTCTCGATGCTGCCGCTCGCAACCGATACGATATCCGTATTCTTACACGCAAGAAACGCGGGGATCTGCACGCGTCGCGCGAACCCCGTTCCGATCATGCCGATGCCCACTCGATCCTTCATACCTCTCAAAGTTAATCAAACACGGGCAGAAACGCGAATATAAATGAGCGTGCTCCACAATCTCGTGAAGCACGCTCATATACATTCGCGTCTTTGCCCGTAACTGACCGTTTATTCGATCCCCATCTCGAACACCGGGACTCCGGACGTCTTCAACAGTTTCTTGCCGTTGTTCATGAAATACTCGTACTTCTGCCGATCTTCGGGGCTCATTTCGGTAATATGGGCTCCCACCAAATATCGTTCGGTCGAAGCATGGATAGCGACGCGTTCATAGCGTTTGCCCAGTACTTTCATGCGGACCTTTTTACCGGCGAGATCGATCTCGACGTTCAAAATACGCTCCTGTCCGACGAGGTATTTCTCTTTAATTCGAATCGCGGCCACGACAAATCCGATGCCCGTCTCGCTCAGGTCTACGGTCTCGCCCGAGATAAACAGGTCTTCGCACGATCTCGTAACATTATTGGGATTGTTTTCGGGAGCGAAGCAAACCTTGACGGGAACCTGATATTTCTTACGCACCGAAGCCCGTCTCTGGATCATTGAAACGCTGAATCTGGAAACTAATTCTCTTATCATGGAATTTCAACCTTGAGAATGGACGAGAACAAAGGGTTAAGGTGAGACAAAGACGGAAGCTCGGTTCCGTATAAAATGAAACGTTCAATCGACGAAGCGTTCCATCATTTTGTTTTGCTGGCGCCGTCGTCCCGGCTGACCAGATGGGGCTGCCTAAGGGCGTCAAGCTCGATCGAGAAAGAAAGCCTTCCCGTTTTGTTGTAAACCGCAGGCACGGCCGATGCGGAATATCGTTTCCTATCGGCGGAAAGGTTAACCGTGTATTGATATCCGGTCGATTCGCTCGATCTAACGTCGGGCGGTAACAAATCGGCGCCGACGAGGGCGTTCATGTCGCCGAAATTCCCCTGGTTCTGAGTGGCGAACGCCATCTGCGCCTTTGCCACGCGATCAAGCATTTCGCGCGCTTCGTCCTGATGGGTCTCGATCCGAAGTGCCCGGAAATAATTCTTGCCTTCCGCCTTGATCTTATTTTCCGCCGATTCATCGACCGTCAGTATTATCCAAACATCGCCGTTCTTCCGAAGTCTTATCCCCTGGATCTCTTCTTTGTCCAGGTCTTCGGTCGGCAGCTTGGCAGTAACCGTCGCGTTGCTTCCGGACACTATCTCGCCGTTTATCTCGATCGCCGCCGGAACGTACTTGGCGATAGCTTCAAATTCAAGCTGAAAGTCCTTCATTTCCGCATCGGTCAACCCTTCGATCGCCGGGCGAAGGTTCGTCAGGAAGATCGCCTCGCGAAATCGCCGTTCGCGCAGGTGGTCATAAAAGGCCCGGACCGTGTCGGCCGGAGAGTTCGGTTTGATCTCGATCGTAGCTCCGCGAGGCACCTTAGCCGCCGCCGGCTCTACCGGCACAGCCGGGTCGGATACCTCTGGTATAGCCGACGAACAGCCGTTACCGAAAAATAGTGAGACGGAAAGAAGACAGGTGATCAGTCCGAGTCTTGAGAAAACACCCCGCATCAAATTGGTTCTCCGAAATGTAAAGTTTTTGGTCGCCTGGGCCCCGGAGGGCCGGAAAAGGAAAGGACACGCCATTGGTATTATAGCGTGTCCCGGTAGAAATGGGTAAGAAAAATTCTCGCCCGGTTACAGGTCGCCCTCGCGAGCCTTCACGGCTGCGGCCGCATCACCTGCGCTGTCGGCGGTCCCGCGCATCAGCTTCTCACGACCTACCATGTACAGGATCACACACAGGACTAGGAACGGTATAAAACCAAGCCACCATGACTGGTCACCGGCGAAAAATGGATTGCTTTTCTTCGCCCAAGCGTTCGACGCCTGCGACAGGGCCTCAAGTGCCGGCAGGAACGCAAAGATCGCGAAGAGTATGCCGGCAACGGCCGCTCCCGCAATGTACCCTGACGCCATCAGCACGCCGTGCGACTTGTCGGTTTCGGCAACGATCTCTTCCTCCGAAAGATTTCGGGCGGCGAGTTTACGTTTCAGATAAACATCGACGAGCTTGCGGATAACGCCGCCGACAAAGATCGGCGCAGACGTAGCGATGGGCAAGTACAAGCCGACGGCAAACGCCAGCGACGGAACCCCCACGATCTCGAGCATGATAGCGATCATGGCTCCAAGCAATACAAGTCCCCACGGCAAGTCTTGCCCTAAAACGCCCTTGATGATGTAGCTCATCAAAGTTGCTTTTGGCGCGTCGTATCGCGTGAGTTTATTGCCCTGGGCGTCCTCTTTGACTACGCCGTTGATAGCCGGGTCGACGAGATAGACCGGTTGGCCCTGATTGTTGACCAGGTACTTACCGATCTGGCCCGACTGGGGATCGGTGTTCTGCCATACGCGATACTGTGTTGTGTCCGACTTAAATTCGCCTGTCGTCACGCTCTCACTCTTGATCTGCCCCTTATCGCGAAACAGCTTATCCTCAGTCACGCTAAAGCCCCCGGGGAAGCTCGCCGGGTTAATTTTCTGATAGAAAGTGCCGTTGTCGTTGAGGAACAAAAGCAGCGGCCCCAACACAAGAGCCGACGCGAACGCTCCGATGAGGATCGCGATCTGCTGCTTCTTCGGCGTGCTGCCAACCCAGAAACCGGTTTTCAGATCCTGCGACGTCGTTCCGCCGTTCGATGCAGCGATACAAACGATGCCGCCGATCGAAAGGGCCGTCACGAAATACGGGTCTGACGCCGTCCAACCGAGTGCAAGAAAAACCAGACAGGTAAACAGCAGCGTGGCGACCGTCATTCCCGAGATCGGGTTCGATGACGAGCCGACCTCGCCCGTCAGCCGGGACGAAACCGTAACAAAAAGGAAGCCGAGGATCAGGATAAGCAAGGCGCCGAGGATCGAAACGACCGGATCGTCGAATAGGAAAAGCCCGAGCGACGGAGAGAGCATTATCGCCCCGAGCAGCGCGATCGCACCGATGATGACGTACTTCATCGACAGGTCCTGGTCGGTTCGCGGAACGCTGCCGTCATCCGCCTTGGACGAGCCGCGAAGATCAGCGAGTCCCGACTTTAATCCGCTCCAGATTGTCGGCAACGAACGAGCGAGCGAAATAATTCCCGCCGCCGTTACGGCGCCGGCGCCGATGTAAAGAATGTACTCGCCGCGGATCTGCCCGGGAGACATATCGGCAATTCTCTTGCCGACGGCGGGTGCAAGCGGGCTTGCCAACCCCTCGCCGAAAAACTTGATCAGCGGGATCAGGATCAGGTAAGACAAGATACCGCCGCCGAGCATGATCGCCGAAATGTACGGCCCGATGATGTAGCCGACTCCGAGAAGCGCCGGATTATTTTCAAGGTGTATCGAGCCGCCTTTCAAGACGTTGTCGGGAAGGTCCTTGCCGGGCTCGGGATTCCAGGCGCTGAACACATCCATTACCGATTTGTAGAGAAACCCGATACCGAAACCGGCCGCGATTATCTTTCCGCGATGCAGTACCTCGGCGTCGCTTGACGAGTCGGTGCCGCCCTCGTGTGCGGCGTCACGCGATTCTTTCGACGCACCGGCGATCAGCACCTGGGCGCACGCCGTGCCTTCGGGATATTTCAGGATCCCGTGCTGGTCCCTGATCAGAGCGCGCCTGAGCGGGATCATTAGCAGGATGCCGAGCAGGCCGCCGAGAATTGCAACCAGCGTCACCCGCCATATATCGAGATCGAATCCGAGTATCAGGATCGCCGGCATCGTTACGCCGACGCCGAACGCGATCGACTCGCCGGCCGAGCCGGCCGTCTGCATCACGTTCGCCTCGAGGATCGTCGCGTCGCGTACTCCGACTTTCGATAGCAGCCGGAATAGCGTGATCGCGATAACGGCCACGGGTATCGAAGCCGAAACCGTCAAGCCCGTTTTCAATACGAGGTAAAGCGACGACGCGCCAAAGATAATACCGAGCAAGGTTCCGACCAGCAGCGGAAAGGGCGTTAATTCGCGCAGCTTCGCGCCGTCCGGAATGTATGGCTTGAAATTCTCAAGAAAAGGATTCTTCATGCCGTAGAGCCTCCTGATTGTTTTCTCATACTCCCCTCCGGTGTTTGAGGAGGGGTGCCCGAAGGGCGGGGTGGTTCACCTTCGTGGCGTTATGTCTTTACGATGCAGTTCGTTCGGGAAAGTTCTGCATTGCAATTTACATTGCATTAGTAGAAAAGGCAAAACAGAAGAGCGGGGACAAAAGCTCCCCTCCTTGTTTAGGAGGGGTGCCGAGGCTTTGCGAGGCGGGGTGGTAGTTCGGAAGAATCTGATTCTTACCTAACTACCACCCCGTCAGGGAACCACCCCGTCCGCCCAAAGCGACGGCCACCCCTCCTCAAACCAGGAGGGGAGTTCGGCTGCCACCCCTCGTAAACAAGGAGGGGAGCTTTTTCGTGCAGTTTACTTATAATAACTGAACCAAGTTTTTCCAGGAGCAATCCAACATGAAATTCGTCTCTGCGTCTCTGCGTCTCTGCGGTTTACTTATTGTGCTGGCGATAACAGCCCTCGCCCAAATCCCCGCGCCGAAAGACGTCCTCGGCTTTGCTCCGGGCGACGACCGCAAGCTCGCTAGCTGGTCGAGCATCGTCGATTACTTCAAGAAACTCGACGGCGCAAGCGACCGGATGATCTTCGAGGAGATCGGCAAGACGACGATGGGTGTGCCCTTTGTGTATGCGACGATCAGCTCACCCGACAACCTCAAGAACCTCGAGAAATATAGACAGATCAACGCCAAGCTCGCCGATCCGAGAACTTTCAGGAGTAGCGACGTCCAAGCGAAAAAACTGATCGCCCAAGGCAAGACGATCGTTCTAATCACATGCGGCATTCACTCAACCGAAGTCGGCTCGACGCTGTCGTCGATGCTGATCGCACACCGGCTGGCGTCGAGTAACGAACCGGAGATCAAAAAACTTCTCGACAACACGATCATCCTGCTCGTGCCATCGCTCAATCCGGACGGCGTAGATATCGTCAAAAACTGGTACGACAAGACGCTCGGCACACCGTACGAAGGTACCGAGCCGCCCGAGCTTTATCACAAGTACGTCGGCCACGATAACAATCGCGACTGGTACGCGTTCACGCAGGTCGAGACGCAGCTCACCGTCGACAAGATCCATAACGTCTGGCATCCGCAGATCGTCCACGACATTCATCAGCAGGGTGCGAACGGGTCGCGGCTATTCCTCCCGCCATACATGCAGCCGGTTGAGCCGAATGTCCCGAAGCAGATCGTAGAGGGCTACACCAAGCTTGGAAATTACATGGCCGCCGATCTTCGCAAGAAAGGACTCGAAGGCATCACGACCAACACGACCTACGACGCCTGGACACCCGCTCGCGCGTATTCGCACTATCACGGCGGCGTCAGAATTTTGAGCGAGACCGCGTCGGCGAAGCTTGCAACGCCGATCACGGTAAAGTTCGAAGATCTGCGAACCGATGGCGTCGGTGGCCTGAATGCAAAAGTTGAATCGCCAAACTTCGGCCCCGTCTGGCGCGGCGGCGAATGGAAGCTGCGGAATATCACCGACTACATGACAACCGCCGCGTTCAGCTTGTTGAATCACGCGGCGGATAATCGCGAGCGCTGGCTGTCGAGGTTTTATGAGATCGCGAAGGAAGCGGTCAGGCCGAGGAACGAACCAGTCGAGATTTATGGATACAGAGTTCAGATCGGAGATAATTTCCCGACGCTTCAACGAATCCTAGAAACTGGAGGTGTCGAATATGGATATCCGGGCCCGGGCCGGATAACTGTCGCAAAGCATGTAAGCTATTTCGACACAAAAACAACGTACCCCGCTGAATCGATTATCATTCCGTTAGAGCAGCCTTACGGCTCATTCGCGAAAGCACTGCTTGAAGATCAATCGTACCCCGATCTGAAGGATGAAAGCGGTACGCCGATTCCCCCGTACGATGTTACGGCTCACACGCTTTCTCTCCTGATGAACGTTGAAGTCGAAGTGATTCGTGCGCCTTTCAAGCCGAGTTGGATCAAAAGGGCTCGAATTAACACACTCATTTCAGACTGCATGTTAGGCTGGCAGAGTAAAATCGGAATCTTCAGATCTCCTATGGGGGCCATGGATGAGGGTTGGACCCGGTGGATTCTTGATGATGGTCCCTGCCTAGAGAATGAGAGTATTCTGGCGAGTGAAATCCGAGCGAATAAACTTGATCAGAAAAAGCCCCCTTACGGTAATCTGTCGGAGAAATTACGAATTGAAAAAGGTCTCAACAATCCAAAATACAAAACAATCATCTTCCCCGACCAATCACCCACTCAGATCCTAAACGGCTATGCAAAGG
>JBKKAS010000005.1:0-2436 GCA_046714595.1 Pyrinomonadaceae bacterium
GCGGGTGAGTCATCCGACCCATATCTTGCCGACGGTCTCGCGGAGAGCGTAATATTTTCGCTTTCCCGGATCCCGGACCTTCGAGTGATGTCCCGTGATTCCGTATTCGGCTTTCGAAACGAGAAGGCCGATGCAAAGCGTATAGGTGAAGAATTGGGTGTTCAGGCAGTTCTAAGAGGCCGGTTTCTTCGTTCCGGCGATTCAATTTCGGTGAGCACCGAACTGATTGCGACCAAAGACAACTCTGTAATTTGGGGAGAGCAGTTCACCAGGAAGATGACCGATATCGAACGGCTGCAAGGCGATATCGCTCAATCCGTAGTCCGGGGATTAAAGATCAAGTTAACCGGGACTGACGCTCAACTGCTGAACAAGCACCAGACCGACAATTACGAAGCTTACCAACTTTACCTTCTTGGACGTCACCACCTTAATCGCTCCACGGACGACGGCTTTGCTAAGGGACGCGACAGCTTCCGCCGGGCTATCGAGAAGGACGCAAACTATGCGTTGGCGCACGCCGGTCTTGCGGACGCATACGGCATGCTGGCCAGTTGGGGGTCGATGGCGCCAAACGAAGGCTATCCGCTCGCAAAATCCGCTGCCCTGCGAGCACTGGAGCTGGATGAAACACTTGCCGAAGCTCACACGTCGCTAGGCGCAGCGAAATTGTTTTATGATGCGGATTGGGCGGGCGCTGAAGCATCCTTACTGCGGGCGATAGAGATCAACTCGAACTATTCCGACGCCCATATGATGTACGGATACAAGCTAACGCTGGAAGGACGGTTCAGCGGTGCGAAACCATATTTGGAACGGTCGATCGAACTCGATCCGCTGTCTGTTGTGAAGCTCGTTTCTTATGGCAATGTTTTTTATTTTGAGCGCGATTGGGCAAATGCGATCGCGGTTTACGAGAGATCCTTGAACATGGATCCTAATTCGGGAGTCGCCCACTGGTCGCTCGGAAACGCCCTATTGCAAGCCGGGCGCACCGATGCTGCAATAGCGGAATACGAGAAGGCGATTCCATTATCAGGTGACAGCCCTGACGAGGCTGCTTCGCTTGCAGTCGCGTATGCAGTTGCGGGTAGAAAGGAAGATGCAACGCGAATTATCGGAGATCTCAAGAAGCGGGCCGGCCGCGCTTATACTCCACCGGCTTTGCTGGCTGCCGTGTACGGCGCTCTGGGCGACCGGGATACGGCTTTTGAACTCTTGGAGCAGGCATTCCGCGAGCGTGATTCGCTGCTTGTTTACCTAAAGGTCGATCCACTATTCGATCCACTCCGCACCGATCCCAGGTTTCCAGTGCTGCTGACGCGAATTGGGTTATCACCGTAACGCGAATACCGCGTGGACATATTCTTCCCATAAATCGCCGAAACTCATTCGCGTATCCTAGTATCTGGTTCCGTATGTTCCGCGATATTCGGTTGGCGGCGGCGGCGCAGTGTCGAAATTCGGTCGGTTGAAATAAGGGGAAACTTGAATGTGCACAGGTCTGCTTTGCCATCACGAGTTTGTATCGCGATGTTTTGCATTTTTAGGGAACGAACGCGACTTCGCCCCGACCCACGATTTCAGACCTTGTCCGGAGAGTTGGACTACCAATACAAAAACCAATCAGCTAAATCGAAAGCCCGTAGGATAAATCCAATTACGGGCTTTCGAATTTGTTACAAATAAGACCAGCGTACCTACTTCAGCACTTTACGCGGGATCTTCTCATCCATCATCGCAGTTTGGTAAACGAACGCCGCCATGATCGTCGCGGCTTGTTTCATGTCCTCGGCCTGGATGCGATCATAGTTGTCCTGGTTTGAGTGGTGCGTCCGCGTGTCGTATTCGATCTCGTCCTGGATAAACTGAAATCCCGGCAGGCCGATGCGGTCGAATGAAAGATGATCTGTTCCGCCGGTGTTCGAGAGCGTTAACGTTCTCGCTCCGGCATCCGCGAAAGGCGCGAGCCAGGCTTCGAAATACGGCCGGACGGCAGCGTTCCCCTGCATGTATACGCCGCGTATCTTGCCGGTCCCGTTGTCGAGATTGTAGTACGCAGAAAGCTTGTCGTAATTCGCGGTCTTTACCAATTCGCCCGGCATATTATTTTCGCCGCGCTTACGCTCGCCGAACTGCTGTTTGACGTATTCGCGTGATCCGTTCAAGCCCTGCTCCTCGCCGCTCCAAAGAGCAACGCGGATCGTGCGACGCGGTTTTAGCCCGGACGTCATCAATATACGCGCCGCTTCCATCGCGACGGCGCAGCCTGCGGCATTATCGGTCGCACCGGTTCCCGCATGCCACGAATCAAGATGGCCGCCAAGCATTACGATCTCGTCTTTCAACGTCGGGTCCGTCCCGGGAATTTCCGCGACGGTGTTGTAACCCATCAGATCCTCGTCGTGATACTGCGCCTGAATATCGATCGTCATT
>JBKKAS010000006.1:0-8435 GCA_046714595.1 Pyrinomonadaceae bacterium
ACCCAGAGGCGTATGATCTCCTGCTTAAGGGGCGCTTCTTCTGGCGAAAGGGGGCGGCGGAGAACTGGAAGAAAGCAACCGAGTATTACAATCAGGCGATTACTATCGATCCTGCCTACGCACTTGCCTGGGCAGAACTTTCGGTCGCGTACGGTAACCTCGCTCACAACAGCATTCTTGACCCGAAGGAATTTCTGCCAAGAGCCGAGGTTGCGGCGCTCAAAGCGTCGGCGCTTGACGACAGGCTCGCCGATGCACACCTCGCGAAGGCCAATCTCAAATTAAATGCCTGGGAATGGGCGGCCGCCGAAGTCGAATACAAGCGCGCCATAGAATTGAACCCAAACTACGCGGAAGCCTATCGTTGGTTCTCCGCTTACCTAACCGTCATGGGGAGACATGAGGAATCGATTGTCAGTATTAAACGCGCCAGAGAGCTTGATCCGCTATCGATCAGCGTTAACGCCGATGTCGGCTCTAATCTCCACCTGGCTCGCCGTTACGATGAGGCAATCGAAGCCGTGAAGAAGGCTCTCGAACTCGATCCAAACTTCCCTATAGCTCATGCCTATCTCGGGTACATTTACGCCGCGAAGGGAATGTACGCAGAAGCTATTGGCTCGCATCAGGAAGCGATCAAGCTCGGTCTAACGGGGCCGAGCGAAGAAATCTTTTTGGGCGCGGCATACGCGCGGACGGGGGAACGCAAGAAAGCTCAAGCGATCCTCAAGCAATTGCAGACCAGCAAAGAGTATGTTTCGCCGGGCGAGCTGGCGATTCTATATGCCAGCCTTGGCGAGCACGAGGCTGCGTTTCAGTCGTTGGAAAAAGGCTACGCCAGCCACGATCTCCAGTTGCAATACTTAGGAGTCGACCCCGCGTTCGACCCTTTGCGCTCCGATCCGAGATTTGCCGACCTCAAGCGCCGCGTGGGCCTGCCGGAATAATTCCAACCTTACCGGCCGAACGGATATTCATTGGGTTCGCTGAAAGCAGACGGTTTTGCCGCCTTGCTCGATGCAGAACGTTAAGACGTTGTTGTCCCCGGTTGGGCCGATCGCCCATTTATGCATGCCCTTCACGTGTGCATCCGCTGCTTTCATCGGCGCCGCCGCACCCTGCTTCGGATTGCATTCGTCGGTGCGCATCATGTCACCTGACCTGAAATTAAAATCGAACCCCGCCGCCGTTATTGCGAATGCTCCCTTTTCAAGCTGATTATTGTTGCGACAGCATGTGCTGCCGGTCGGGCAAAACCTATTCGTCTCGATGTATTTGTATGTCCCGTCTTCAAAGAATTCGAGAGTGAGGCGTTTGCTGTAACCGGCCGTCAGATTCGGACCGACATTCGAAGCACGGGTGCCCGCCAGATAATCGTCGAACGCCCATTTTCCGATCAAGCTGGGAGGATATTTATCACTGACTGGACTATTTGTCGCTTGTCCCTTGAAGGCGACTTTCAGAGTGCCGGTCTGGACAATGGAATCTTCGATACGAAAATCAGCCGTCAGTGCGTTCGTACGAACCGCTCCCTGTATGCAAAGTTGCGAATCAGAAAATTTGCCAGAGAGCGTCAGCTTTCCGCTCTCTCCGACCGTTCCCGTCAAGACTCCATCCCCTTCAAGACCCGCATAAAAATATATGCGAGCACTGATCTTACCGTTTGCGTCAATATCGTTGACATCAAGTGCGGCCTTCCCCGCGAAACCCGCTGTCTGATTTGTCGCTTCGCCTTCGTAACGTCCGATTTTTAATAGTCGTGTCGCTGCCGGTTTGCCTGGCGGTTCCGCTGAATTACACGAAATCACAAAATTCTTCCTTTGTTCGTCGTAAACAGAAACAAGAAACTGTGAGAGTTTGTCAGTGGTTTCGGAGCGAAGTGACTTCACCCACCTTTCCTGGTTGGCATTCCGCGTTCTCTGTTTCTCAACTTCGGTTGATGCAATAAACTGCTTTGCAGTTTCGTCTTCTACGCTTAACATTCCGATTTGCTTGAAATCCTGATTTTCCCAAATATCGATCAAACTCTTTTGAAAATATTTGTGTTGGGCATCGGTAAATTTGACATTGAGAATGTATCCCCAATAAGTGATGATCCTTTCTGTCATCCCGCGCGTGAGTGGCGGCGTTCCATCGGCCAGAACTTCGTCCGGCTGCGCCAACACCGAAGCTGAGCAAACGCCAAAGACAAACACAAACACGATTCCACAGAATAATTTCATAAGCCTCCCCGTTTTGAGAGAGGATAGCTCAGGAGCCAAATGAACTACAATATTTATTTGTACGCCTCTGGGTTATGTCATCTATTTTCAATATAATTCAACGTGATGATTTCCAACGCCTCACCTGCTCTGAAGAGCGACGGTTTCGAAATTCCGCGGGCACGCATGGTCGAGCACCTTCGCGGCCACTACCGAATAGCTGACGAGAAAGTGCTGGACGCAATGAACCGTGTTCCGCGTCATGCGTTCGTGCCGCAGGCGTTGCAGTCGCAGGCTTATAAAGACAACGCGCTTCCAATATCCGGCGGGCAGACGATCTCTCAGCCGTTTATCGTCGCCAGAATGACCGAGCTGCTTGAATTGAAGGGACGTGAACGAGTGCTGGAGATCGGATCCGGTTCGGGCTATCAAACTGCTGTGCTCGCGACCATCGCGCGAAAAGTTTTCGCGGTTGAACGCCTGCCTGGACTTGCGGCCGAGGCGAAGGAAAAGTTAATGCGCCTCGGATTTCGAAATATCTCCTACCGATGCGACGACGGCACGAACGGATGGGAAGTCTATGCTCCGTTTGATGTGATCCTCGTCGCGGCCGGTGGGCCGGCAATTCCCGAACCTCTGGTCAAGCAGCTTGAGATCGGTGGACGGATGGTGATCCCGATCGGTGCAGATCAAAAGACGCAAATGCTCACCCGCGTTACGCGAACTGAAAAGGGTTTCGACACCGAAAACTTTGGCCCCTGTGCTTTCGTTCCGCTCATTGGCGACTTTGGCTGGAATTGATATCACCAAAGGCGCGGTGGATTGCCGAACTAATTAAGACTCTGCCGAGGGCTGCACCTTTTGTGATTCTGCATCTCGCACTTATATGGACTCAATTTTAGACTTGATCTACCAGGTCCTGGACTATCTCAACCCTAAGTTCCTCATCGACTACATGCTGAACCTGCTGGGACCGTGGGTGTACCTCGGTCTTTGGTTCGTCGTATTCGCGGAGACGGGTCTCGCAGTCGGCTTTTTTCTTCCGGGCGATTCATTACTGGTCGTCGCCGGGCTTTTCGCGGCGGCTGAGAAGCTAAATATATTTCTCGTCCTGCTCGCGTTTTTTCTCGGCTCGGTCATCGGTGACAGCACGGGTTATTGGACGGGGCGAGCGATGGGCAAAACGCTTTTCAATCGCGAAAGCTCGTTCATCTTCAAACCAAGCCGTGTCGAAAAGGCCAAGAAGTTTTTTGACAAGTATGGTGTAAAAACTGTCGTGCTCGCCAGATTCATTCCGATCGTGCGAACATTCGCTCCGCTCGTGGTGGGTGCGGCCGGAATGCCGTACGCGAAATTTTTGACGTTCAGCATTATCGGCGGCGCTCTTTGGATCTCGAGCATGGTACTCGCCGGATATTTCCTCGGCGGCGTTATTGAAGCGGCCCTCGGCATCAAGCTCGAAGATCACATCGAGAAGGTCGTTATCGTCGTCGTATTCATTTCACTGCTTCCGCCTCTTATCGAGTTTCTAAAACACCGATACGGAAAGAAGCACGACGCCGTTGAGGTCGGTGGTGGGTCCGTTTAAGTTCTCTTTCTTCCTTGCGGTCCTTCTTGTTCGTCTCCATCGGTGGCTACTTTCTCTTAACCACAGAACAAGATGAATAAGAGGAGAGGAAGAGGAAAGAGGCCAAGGTTGACTTCGACAGTGGCGTAACCTACACTCAGATACTTGATTATCGGGGCGTGGCTCAGCCTGGTAGAGCGCACGGTTCGGGACCGTGAGGTCGGAGGTTCGAATCCTCTCGCCCCGACCATTAATTTCCGAGAGAAACGGCTGCCGCCATTGGCAGCCGTTTTCTGTTTTGACGCGCCTGATTTCCCGAGACAGGAGCTAAACGCGCTTGCGAATCGCACCGCATCAACTCGATTCAGCGACTTAGAACTAGGATTGTTACTCGTTCGGCTACGCAACAAGTAATAACTCGGAGAGGTGACTTCCCACTAAGTTTGACTTCAGAATCGATGTGCTTTATGTTACAAAGTACTTTTCCACTGTCCCGCTCGAGGCGACGGCAAAGGATATATTTCAGATCGAGGGTGCCGTGGTTATTCAGTTCGACGTCGTGAAGAACCAGATGACAATAAAACGTTGGGGTGGGGAGAGGGTTTTCACCAAGGAATAATAGTATGAAGAAATGGATGAGTGGTATCCGCGGTTCGATCCTGATCGTGGCGCTCTGGGTGATCGGTTGGGGCCTTGGTTTTGGCGGAATCATGGAGCTTATCGATCCGGATGGAAAGATCCAGGACGTCTGGCCGACGCTGTTGGCAATCCCCGGCTTAATCGGGGGCGTCATCTTTTCCGCGCTGTTATTGATCGCTGAGCGGGGCCGCAGTTTCGATAATGTATCGCTCGTGCGATTCGCTCTCTGGGGCGCCGCGGCCGGTGTCGTGATCGGCCTTCTTACGATCCCTGCCGAAGTGGGTGACGTGTCGCCCGGGGCTTTGGGAATGATCGGGATCGCGACCGCGCTGGGCATAGTTGCAGGATTCGGATCAGGAGTGTTTTTCCGTCTCGTTGCGTGGTGGGAGATCCGGAAAGCTTGATGCGCGGAATAATGCGGTAGATATTTGGGTCTGATCCACCCCGGCCTGAAGGCCGGGGCAATTCATCGGAACCATAACTCAAGCCGTCGTGTATTCGCGCTATCATCTTGCGTGATGATAATCCGCAGTAGCAAAGTCGTTACACCTTCCGGAGTTCGACCGGCCGCCGTCCATTTCGAGGACGGGAAGATAACCCACGTAGGTGAATGGACAGACGGCGACAGTGGAGTCGACGCAGGCGATTTGGTTGTTATGCCGGGAATTGTCGACAGCCACGTTCATGTGAACGAGCCCGGCCGAACCGAATGGGAAGGATACGAAACGGCCACGAGGGCGGCGGCGGCCGGCGGCGTCACGACGATCGTAGACATGCCGCTCAATTCGATTCCCGCCACGACGACAAGCAAGGCATTTGAAGAGAAGCTTGCCGCTGCTAAGGACAAGTGCTCGGTCGACGTCGCCTTTTGGGGCGGGGTCGTTCCCGGAAACGTGAATGAGCTTCGACCGCTCGTCGAGCAAGGCGTGCGTGGATTCAAATGTTTTCTGATCCACTCCGGCGTCGACGAATTCCCTCACGTAACAGCAGCTGACTTACGCATCTCGATGCCGGAGCTCGCCCGCCTCGATACTGTCTTGCTGATACATGCCGAGCTTGAAGGACCGATAGACGCAGCTGCCGCGTCCGTCGCGGATCGTGATCCTCGCGAGTACAATACGTTTCTCCGCTCGCGTCCGCGCGAAGCGGAGGATGCTGCTATCGCGCTGATGATCGAACTCTGCCGTGAAACCGGAGCGCGGATACACATCGTCCATCACTCGTCCTCAAACTCATTAGGTCTCCTGCGAGCGGCGCGATCCGAAAAGCTTCCGATCACGGTCGAGACATGTCCGCATTATCTGACATTTGCCGCCGAAGACATTTCCGATGGCGACACGCATTTCAAATGCTGTCCTCCGGTGCGGGAGCGCGAAGACCGTGAGAAACTTTGGGACGCCGTTGCCGACGGCACGATCGACATGATCGTTTCCGACCATTCGCCGTGTACACCCGAACTTAAGAGGCAGAACACCGGCGACTTTATGGACGCCTGGGGCGGGATATCAGCACTCCAGTTCAGCCTTCCGGTCATGTGGACAAATTTTAAGGCTCGGGGATTTGGACTCACGGATCTGGTCCGCCTGATGTCCGAGGCACCGGCGAAACTTGCGGGACTCGAAAACAGGAAAGGTAAGCTTGCTCCGGGCTTCGACGCCGATATTGTCGTTTGGGATCCTGATGAGCGGTTCACTTTGCGACCGGAGTTAATCGAGCATCGCCACAAGTTGACGCCGTACGCGGGAATGGAGCTTTACGGAAGCGTTAGGACGCTCTACGTCGGCGGCCGGGAAGCTTATGCAAATGGAGAGTTTGCTAATACAATCGTCGGAAAGCTGATTGTTTAAAGTGGCCCACGAAAGGTTTACCGCCGAGACGCAGAGACGCGGAGAGGAAGAAAAACGATTTACAAATCGGAAGCGTTTCCAAAATTCGCGAAGCGTGGGCATGAGAAAAGAAAAAACATCTTCGCGTCTCGGCGGTGAACAATCATAACTAGAATGTTGGTAACCGGCACTTATGGAATTTTCTGATCTGGTCGATCTTGCCTCCGAAAAACTTGGCGGAGCCGTGCTCTTCGCCAACGACGAATTCTTTGCTCCGAAGGAAAACTTGCTCAACCCGAAAGCCGCGATCTGGATCGAGGGAAAATATACCGAACGTGGCAAGTGGATGGACGGCTGGGAGACCATGCGTCGACGAAGCCCGCGGCTGGAAGAAGAATTTGACTGGTGCGTCGTTCGGTTGGGAGCGGCCGGGCAAATACGGGGCGTAACTGTCGACACCGCTTTTTTCCGCGGCAACTTCCCTTCCCATTGCTCGATCGATGCCTGTTCCGCGGATCCCAAATCGGACCTCGTGGAATTGCTGGACGAGAAAACACACTGGACGGAGATACTGGCCAAGTCCGCGCTCAATGGCGATTCACAAAACAACTTCGCGATCGATTGTCAGGAACGTGCAACTCATGTTCGGCTCAAGATCTTTCCCGACGGCGGTGTTGCTCGCTTGCGGATTTATGGCGATGTCTTGCCCGATTGGGACGAGTTGAAAAGGCGTAACAGCGAGATCGATCTTGCAGCCGCAGAGAATGGCGGCACGGTACCCCTGGCGAGCGATATGTTCTTCGGTCATCGGATCAATTTGATAATGCCCGGTATGGCTCGCGACATGAGCGACGGCTGGGAATCGCAGAGGCGACGCGGTCCGGGCCACGACTGGTGCATTGTCAAACTCGGCACGCTAGGGACGCTCACTCGCGTCGAGGTAGACACATCGCATTTCAAGGGAAATTACCCGGAGAGCTGTTCGATCGATGTGGGACGCGCGGACCCGGCCACATCACTCGATTCGGTCTTGTGGCAGGAGCTGCTCCCGAATACGAAGTTACAGCCGCACACGCGGCACACGTTTGTTCATGAACTCGCCGATCATGGCGATGTGACACATGCGCGGCTGAATATTTTTCCCGACGGTGGCGTCAGCCGTTTGCGGCTATACGGCAGGATCGCCGAATGAAGTTTTTTATCTCTTTCTGTGCTTTTCCGTGTCTTTCCGTGTATTCCGTGGTTAGGTTTAGGCGGTAACCACGGAACACACGGATAGCACTGAAAGAAGAGTCGAAAAAGAAGAAGAAAAGAATGAACCGTGCGCTCGAGCGGATAAATCAGGCCACTACCTCCGAAGCGGAATCGATGTTTGAAGATTGCTGCGGTTCGGGAACGTGGGCGAGCATGATGACCATGGTGAGACCCTTTGCGTCCGAAGACGAGTTAATGAAGATCGCGGTTGCGGTTTGGAACGATCAGCATATTTTGCAAACCGAAGATTGGCTCGAGGCCTTCGCGGCCCATCCGAAGATCGGTGAAGAGAAAGCGGCTCCGGCACAACAGGAGCGATCAGCCGCGTGGTCGGCCGGCGAGCAGGCGGGAATGAATTCGGCGGACGATCTGTTGAAACAAGAGCTTGCTGCCGCGAACCGTGAGTATTTTGAGAAATTCGGATTTATTTTCATCGTCTGTGCGACCGGGAAAAGCGCCGCAGAGATGTTGGAACTTTGCAAGGCACGACTTGGCAATGATCGCGAAACCGAGATCGTGATCGCGGCCAGCGAGCAGCAGAAGATAACCGAGATCAGACTAAGGAAACTTTGTGGTGCGTCATTATGAAAAACATTTTAAACGCAGAGGCCGCAGAGCACGCAGAGCCTCTTGCCTGTTTCGCTCCGCGTTCTCTGCGATCTCTGCGTTAAGCTTCTTTGTAGTACCGGAAAATATATCGTTGTGAGCAAAATAACAACACACATTCTCGATATCTCGATCGGCAAGCCGGCAGCCGGCGTGCTCGTGAAGCTCGAGCGTCAAATAAAGAATGGCGACTGGGAAACTCTCGGAAGTCAAAAGACGGACAGCGACGGCCGAGCGCGTGATCTAGTTCCGGAAGGTGAGCCCTTAACGGCAGGAGTTCACCGTCTCACATTCGACGTGGCTCCCTACTTCAGCGACCGCCAAGTCGATGCTTTTTACCAG
>JBKKAS010000007.1:0-8623 GCA_046714595.1 Pyrinomonadaceae bacterium
TGCAGCGTCTGCAGATCGCGGTTGAGGTTTTTTAACAGATTGAGGAGTGTCGTCGTCCAGAACGTTAGCTCGGAAAATTCTTCACGCGTTTCCGATATTTTGGCGGACATTCCGGCAACCACTTCACCGCGCTCAGTTAAATCTGTAAACAGCGTCTGCCAGTCTTCCTCATTTTGGGGTGTATTTCTTTGAAGTGCCTTTTCGAACTCTTCGATAATTCTTTTAAGTTCGTCGTGGCCTCCTGACAATCCCCCTTTTTCGATTTCCCGGACTTCGGTTTTGACAAAATCGAACGTATCTACGAGTCCTTGCAAGGTATGGTCGCCGAAAAGCGGTGCGTCGACGAATTCGCGACAGCCTTCGGCGACTGCGATTAGATGTCCGGCGAGATTACCGCTGTCAACGGTCGAAACATACTGCGGTTCGAGCGGTTCTAAACTAAGCGTGTCGTACCAGTTTAAGAAATGCCCACGAAAGCGAGGAAGGCTCTCCATCGTCATGCAAGTCAATTCAATACGTTCAAGGGTTTCGAGCGTTCCTATAAACCCGAGATCACGCGCTGCGAGTGTCGAAAGAAGCAACAGACCAATGTTAGTCGGGGACGTGCGGTGGGCGATACTGTTGATCGGGTCTTGCTGAAAATTGTCTGGCGGCAGCCAATGGTCGGTTTCGTCTACGAAAGTTTCAAAATAACGCCAAGTGCGCCGCGCCGTCTGTCTTAGCCAGCGAATATCGTTTGAAGTAAGTGCGCCTTTTTCCTTGCTCCTGTCTTCTACAAAGCTAATACGAAAAGCTATTAAAGGTGCGAGGGTCCATAAGAGCAGGAAGGGCGCCGCAAGGATCAAGCTTATGGGGTCGCGGGCGATCAGAAGCCCAAAAATGACGAGCGCAATCGCCGGCGAAGCCGGCATAAACGATAAGTAGCCGATCAAATTCTGCCGACTCAGCCGTTCGCTCTGGGCCGCGGTCTCCCATTCGAGCAGACGCTTCCCCGAAATAAATTTACGATAAACAACCCGGACAATAGCGTCGGTCGTTTGGGCGGCCTCATGAGCGAGAAACGCGAACCGGAAAACATCCGCGGAACAATCGTTTTAGCATCGCTCCATAGATTTGAAAAACGAATCAGAAAGCTGTTCCATCTGTCGTCATCTATCCCCGAAAACGATGTCGAAGCAACATGAAGATAAAGCGGCGCTGTCAAAACAATCAGCGCAAAAACCGTCGCGACAAGGGGCGATATGACGGCAAACGTCCACGAGAAAACGAACCACAGCAAAAGCGTCGGAGCAAGGAGACTGCGCCGCAGATTGTCCAAGATCTTCCAGCGCGCAATCAAAGGCAGCCGGTTCCGTGAAAGATGTCCTTCGGCAGTTCGTACAAAGGGCAGAAGCCACCGCGCGATCTGCCAATCGCCGCGAGTCCAACGATGATTTCGTTTGGCGTAGGATTCGTAATTTGACGGGTAATCGTCATAGAGTGCGACGTCCGTCAAGAGGGCGACGCGGGCATAGAGACCTTCAAAAAGGTCGTGACTCAAGAGTTTATTTTCGGGAATGCGGCGGTCGAGCGCGGCTTCAAAAGCATCAACGTCATACAAGCCCTTGCCGACATAACTGCCTTCGGCGAACAAATCCTGATAAACGTCCGAAACTGCGTTGGTGTAAGGGTCAAAGCCTCTACTCGAAGAAAAAATGCGTGCAAAGGGTGAGACCGAAGCACTCGGCAAACTTATCTCGATACGCGGCTGTAAGATGGCATAACCCTTCGTGACGCGCCCGACGCTTTTCTCAAAAACCGGTTGATTCAACGGATGCTCGATGGTTCCGATGAGTTTTAGCGCCGTTCCGCGGGGCAGCTGCGTGTCGGTGTCGAGCGTAATAACGTAACGAATTGATTTGAGAAACGTGAAATCAATCGTCTCATCCAAAGCAAAATGCGTGTCGGTTTTGCCGCGTAGAATTTGATTAAATTCGTGAAGATTTCCGCGCTTGCGTTCCGGGCATATCCATTTTCCTTCACCCTCGTTCCAGGACCTTCGTCGCGTAAAGAACATAAACCGCGGGGCGTTGTCGTCCGCCTCGTACTTACGATTGAGTTCCGTGATTGTTTGCCGCGCGGCCGCGCAAAGTATTGCGTCGGACGGCATAATTTCGCCAGTCGCGTCCGGCACATCGCCCAGCAGCGCGAAGAAAAGTTCCTGGTCTCTATTAGCTAGATGGTAAACTTCCAGGTTTCCGCAAAGTTCGGCAATCGTCTTTTCGTCGGTTAGCAAAGTTGGAACGACGACAACAGTTCGCGCTTTTTTGGGAATGGCGTCCCGGAAATCCATTTTCGGCAAAAGAATCGGTTTGAAAATGGCATTAGCCAGTCGGTTCACCAATGTCGTTGCCAGTTCGCTCGCCGGGATGACTGCCGAGAGTACAAAAACAATCAAGGCCGCAACGGAAACACCAGGAGTTTGCAGGGCGCCATAAAACAGTGCGGCAATAGTAAGGCCTGTTAGGCTCACGATTGCCGTAAGGTAGAAAGCCGTCGGGCGGCGGTGCAAAAAACGCACCACCCGCTCGCGCAAGTCAGGCGAATAATTGAACGAATGTTCGAGTTCAACGAGCCCTTCGTCGGTACTGAGAAAATAGCCGACATGATTTTTGCGTTTGTCGGAAGTTTGATTCACGGAAAGTTCGACGGCCCGGCGGGCCACCGTTTTCTCGTCCGAACCGGTGCCTTTGGCGATGCGTTCTATGTTGTGACGGTAGGAATCGCGGGTTGCAAAATCCATCCCGCTGTATGCCCCGGCAGGATCGTCGCGCAAAATGTGGTCAACACGACTGACGCTTTCGAAAAAATCGTGCCAGTCGAGTGTTGACAGCAGCCGCATGCTCCTGATGATGTTTGAAACGGTAGCTTGGGCGACAGCCTGACGATTATGCTCGCGGTGCGCGAGGTGTTCGAGCGTCACGCCTTCGGGACGCAGGCGTCGCTGTAGTTTTTCAAGTTCGAAACCGATATAATCGTCGCCTTCATGCAGACGAGCGGCAAACTGAACGAGAAAGGCCCTGGAAAATTTATCGGTAAGTCTGCCGCCATCGAAATTTTCGGAGAGCAGCTCAAAGGTCCTACCCGAAAATTCCGCGTCGGTAAATTTCGCTAATTCATCGGCTAATCGGTCGGCAGCAAATCGGTCGTTGCGCGCCCTCAGGATTACGACGGCGAAGCGACGTAGATTTTCAATCAAAGCCAGTCGCAGCGAAATCGGAAACGCCCAAATTTCGCCGATGGTGAGGGGTGACAGGCTCTGATACGATTCTAGAAAGGCTTTCAGTGTTGCGATTTCGAAGCGGTTATCGGTGTGTGCAACAACCTCGGCGGCAAGCTCATAAATTCGTGGAAAGCCGGATAACGCGCCCGTTTCCAGTTTCGGAAGTTCCCTGTAAAATCTGCGCGGCAAATCCTGCCGAACCTCGCGCAGCTGTTCTTCGACGATATGAAAATTATCAACCAGCCACTCAGCAGAGGGTGTAAGCGGTTCGTCCTGCTCCGCCTCGGTTAGAGTGCGATAAACCTTAACGAGTTCGTTCTTATTGTCTTCGAGCCGCCCAAGCAAATCGAATCCGCGTTTTTTCCGATCGGCAACCTGGTGGGTCGCGGCAAGTTTCTCGGCCCGCGCCTGCAATTGTTCGAGGCTGAAAACTTCCGCGCGCGTCGGTGATTCGTCTTCGTCCGTAAAACTTTGAGGAATCTAACCATTTGCTCCGAATCTCAAAAAATCAAACATGGTTGGGTTCTAGCCGCCTCTTTCGCACAATTTCAACTGTGCAAAGAGCGCGGGAGACAACCGCCGTCGAGACGCTGCCGAGAAGAAGGTCTTCATAAAGATTCCCTGCGTCATTCGAGCCGAGAAAAATGCAGTCCGCGCCCC
Organism: Pyrinomonadaceae bacterium; assembly: GCA_046714595.1. Classification (GTDB taxonomy): domain Bacteria; phylum Acidobacteriota; class Blastocatellia; order Pyrinomonadales; family Pyrinomonadaceae; genus OLB17. The sequence goes on from JBKKAS010000007.1 coordinate 3,923, forward strand.
ATTCTTCAGCAGATGCAACGATGATCTGTTTCGGGTCGCTTTTTTCTATCAGCTCGGTAACGGCGAGTTCCGCCTGTTCCAAAAGTTTTTTAGCATCTTTGAGGCACTCACGCACCCACTTGAAATTTTTTTCAGAGGCATCACGAGCGACGACCAGGCGAACTTCACTGCCCATAGTCCACATACGCCGTGCTACCTCTTCAACCGCCGCCATTGCCTCGCGCGAGCCGTCCAACCCGATTAAAAGACGATTCGGCGAACCGTCTTTCCAAGCCTGGCCGCGCACGACGCGAACCGAACAAGCGGCTTCATTTGCGATTTTTTGCGACACCGACCCGAGTGCGAACCGTTTGCTTTCCGTGCATCCGTGAGAGCCGACGACGATTAGATCGGCGTTAAATTCTTTCGCTTGAGCGATGATTTCACGCGCGGGTGAACCTTTCAACGATCGGGTTTCAGTCTTCCATTCGGGAAAGTACGAACCGAGTCTTTGCAAAGCCCGCTCAAGACTTTCTAGATATTTCCCACCAACTTCGGCTTGCGGTTCCTCCTTTACCCGCGCCGGTTTCGCGGCAACCGAATTTGTTGAAACGGAAACCTTTGCATAATTTGCAGGCGACGGCAGCCATCGCTCTTGAACTTGGACGATTAACGCATCAGCTTCGCGCGGCAGTCCGGCGCGCGGCAAATCGTTGAGAGCGTCGTCGGCACAGGTCGATCCGTCATGAGCAATCAGGACTTTCACTCGCTCATTCATATAAATACCCCCCTGCATGCTAATTTCCGTCTCGGCCGCTTTTATAGGTATTTATTGAGAGTAGCACTAAATTTAAGGTGTAACGGCAATTTTCATCACGCCGTCAACGCGTTCGGAGAAAATGCGAAAGGCTTCACCTATTTCCTCCAGTGGAAAGCGGTGCGTGATGAGCGGCGATAAATCAACGCGCTTGTTTTTGATTATTTCCATGAGTCGTCGCATCCGTTCCTTGCCGCCTCGACGATTACTTCCGAGGTTAAATCAAGCACAGCGTTTGGAAATGACCCACGAATTTGTGTTGCGGCGTGTTCGCTGCATTCCTTTGTATGTTTGCGTCCCAATTCCTCCATTTCGTTGTAGTACTCCGCCGAAACGGCAAAAGGCTCGGCAGCGATCGGTGTCGGGCGTTCAAACACCGAAACAATTTTTAGACTCGTATTTTCCGGTTTGGCGACGAAGTTAGCCAAAATATCAATCGCGGCTTTGCTGAAATCGGAGCCGTCCGTCGCCCAACTAAAATCTTCATAATATCTCCTCTGACATAACGTTTATGTCGGTTTCCGCGCACGTTGCAGCAAACCTTCAAGGAGCGGTCGAAAAAATCTCATATTCCGAATAACTGACTATTATCTGCATCGGTTCGATAATATGCACCAACGTTTTCGTTCCGTTCTCTTCTTCGATTTCGACTATGCCGCCCGCCTTTTCGTCATCGCCGAGAAAAGCGACTTTACTCGGATTAACGATATTGTGCGATTGATGCGTTGTACTTTCACCGATCGCGATTTCAATCGTAGTTTCATCGCCTGAGCGCTCCACGGTAATTCCGTTGAGCGGCAAATTGTCGCTTAAAATCTGATCTCCCATGGAATCGCTCATCACTTCGATTTTGGTTGTCCAACCGAACCGCCGCTTGCTCAAGTCATCAAAAAACTGTGCCCATTTTTCTTTTGGTAAATTTATTGTCATTTTCTTAATCTCCTTATTTTGATTTTCAATTTTCTGCCTGTCATAGAAACAATTTGGTAATAGGGTGTGCCGCAAATCCGTTAGCCAAGTTTCGGATTAGAATTAGAACTTTAGGGGCGTCCGGCAAACCGGTGCCGCTCAATCTTCAATCGCCCTAGCACGACCAAGCCTGTCATCCGCGAAATGAAGCTTTTGCTCTTTCAATAATTTTGGCGCCTCTTTTTCGTTTAAATTTTTTATCATCGATAAATCCTCATCGATTAAGAAAGTTTTGGCCCGGAATTTTCGTTTAGACAATTGTAAAATACGGCAATCAGCCAACCCATCACACCCGAGCCTATGCATAGAGCGACCAACTTGATGAGAAATTGGCTAAGAAAATACGACCAATCGAAGCTGCCGAAATTTGTATAGACGCCGCTGAGATTTATCGTTGCGACCATCAACGAAAAGGCGCCTACGCTGTAGATACTCCACAATACAGCGGCGCTAAGCGCGATCGCCAGACCAAACGATAACGGATTAATTTTCACGGGTTTCTCCTCTTACCTCGTCATTTTGCCGTCGGACATTTTGTCTTAGCTCCTTGTTTGTCTGAGAGAGTGCAACGGACGTGCCTGAACGAAAATGGCTTCATTAAGGCGTTTTAGTCTCGACAGCGAAATCTAATGGTGAAAAAACCCGCGCGTCTTGCGAATCATTTCACGGGTCGGAGGGCGAATCTTTTTTTAATTGATGTTCAGCCTGTTTTTGCCACTCTTTTACAAGGTAAGCTGAAAAGCACGTGTGTTCGTGGCAAAGTGTTAAATAGAAACAATGTTTTTGATTAGGGTTCAAGTGATATTTTGGCAAATGGCCGCAATCATACAAACCTTTTCTCTTGCTGGTGACTTAAAAAAGATAGCTAAAGCATGAAAATTTTGATTGCCTACGATGGGTCCGGGTATTCTCACGCTTCATTGCTTGATTTACTGCAAGCGGGATTACCTCCCGAAGCCGACGTTATTATACTTTCGGTTTCAGAGGTATGGATGTCGCCTCCAGTTAAGGAAGACGAAATCGAATCTGTTGTCGATACCGACACTGCCGAATATTTTCAAAAATATTACGAGCAGACTGACAGAAATTTAGCTGAATCAAAATTAATTGCCCAACAAGCTAAACAAGAGCTGCGTAGATATTTTCCCCGGTGGACGATTAAAACAGAAGCAGTTATAGGTTCAGCCGCTAGCATAATTCTGTCGAGGTCTTTCGAGTTAAAACCCGACTTAATTGTTGTGGGGGCACAAGGCCTTTCCTCGTTAAGTCAGACAGGATTAGGCAGCATATCACAAAGAGTCTTAACTGAAGCCGCGTGTTCAGTGAGGGTCGCACGCGGAAAAGGTGATGTTGCGTCAGCTGGGCTGAGAATTGTCATCGGCTTTGATGATTCGCGCGGTTCTCTGGCGGCGGTTGAGGCAGTTGCTTCTCGGCAATGGCGTAAAAAAACCGAATTCCGCCTTGTAATAGTTACCGAACTGCTTGTCGCATTAATTCCCGGACGGGTTCTGCAAATACTTCCCGGTTGGTCAGAGGGAAGGATGAAAGGGGAACAAAAATGGGTTGAAACACTTGCTGCCGACGCGCTGCAAACATTGCGTAACGCTGGTCTGTCCGGCGCGCTGCACGTTTGCAGCGGCAATCCTCGTTTGGTATTGGTCCAGGAAGCCGAAAAGTGGCAGGCAGATTCTATTTTCGTCGGAGCCAACGCCGCGGGCAGCCGACTTGAACGCTATCCTCTCGGCAGTGTTTCAGCGGCGGTTGCCGCCCGCGCGAATTGTTCGGTTGAGGTAGTGAGAAAGAAAGTGGCGGATTAACATCCCTTGCCGCTGAAGGATGAAAGGAAATATGTCTGACTTAGGCTGAACGAATGACGACTGGGCGAGTCCGGTGCTTTTGAAAAAGGGATTGCAGGTAGATTTTCTCAAACGAAGCGTCGGTAGAGCGAGCCACGGTCCTTTGTGAATAAATGCCATTGGCGCGAGGGATGTTTTGTCAGATAACAAACACGGCACACTTTCAAAATAAAAGAATAGCGGCGGGAAATCGAGCGTAATTGATGGCGACAGGTGCATTCCGGCGCGTAGATTTCCCCACATTATAGGTCTGAAAAGCAATACTACGCAGAAGAGTAATTTTCTTGGCGGCGCGAAAGGGATATTTTGGGGACATCGTGACGAGGGGTTTTGGCATGATTGTTGATTAATTAGAATGGGGTAAAGGCTCGATGTCGATTGACAAAACTTCACGCTGCGGTTCATATTCCTAGTTAGCACATGTTGAGGAGACTCATTGCATCTCTATTTATACTCACCGTCGTCGGGCAAGTTTATGCTGGCGTGTGTGGGTGTTTAGGCGGCGATAACCAACCTTCGCATTCGTGCTGCAGGCGCCAAAAAAGCGCGCGAGACTCGGTCAGCAGTAGAGGCTGCTGCGATACCGACTGCATGGCGCAGCGATCGGAAAATCTCGTTCAGAAACGCACCGAGCCTGCCTCCAAAATAGAGTTTGAAGCGGTCAAAGAGCTTGCCGAGATGCCGAAAATGGCATTCGAGCGGGTTGCCGCATTCGACGTTGTCCGCATACCCCCTTTCGCGAACCACCGCCTTAAGTATTCACGACCGCCCGATTTATACCTGCGCCACTGCGCGTTTCTGATCTAATTCTATAACTGCATGAATCCGAACTGGCTCATTTGTGAGCTGGTGATTTCACGCGCCGAATTGTGCCTTCTCGCACTGCCGGTGTATTTCAGCAACCCAAACAAATCGAGGAATCCATCATGAACAAGTTTATTACAATCATTACAATCGCAGTTTTTGCCCTTTTCGCGTTTTCATGCGGCTCAGGCACCAACTCTGCGAACGCGGGCAAAGCCGTCAAGAGCGGCCCCGCCGGCAACAATCTGACAGTTACACTTTCCAACGTGGACGGCG
>JBKKAS010000008.1:0-5425 GCA_046714595.1 Pyrinomonadaceae bacterium
AACATTTCGATTCTGCTTTGTTTGGCTACACGATCGCGAGCGTCGTTGCGTTTGGAGCCATCGTATTCCGCTACGCCGTCTGGCTTCAACGGCCCGCCACCCGCACGTATTGGCTGCGAGGCTGGCAGCTCTTCCGTGACCGGAAAAAGCTTTTCAAGAATACGACCACCGCCGCAGAAACGATCGGCAAAAACCTTATAGCCCAAAACTTTATATTCAAGCGCGGCTTTACGCGCTGGCTGACGCATTTCCTGATAATGTGGGGCTGTATTTTGGCGGCTGCAATCACATTTCCTCTCGCATTCGGCTGGGTCCATTTCAAGCTTGAGGGTGACCTCGGCTATCGAGCATACCTGTTCGGATTTCCGCTCCAATTACTGGACGGGCGAAGCGTCACGGCCTGGCTGACATTTCATGCGCTGGACTTCACGGCGGTCATGGTGCTCGCCGGATGCGCTCTCGCTATCCAGCGCCGGTTGAAAGATCGCGGCGCGATCGCTTACCAGTCGTTCCTTCTCGATTTCACGCCGCATTTACTTTTGATAGCGATCTCGGTTTCAGGCCTGATGTTGACCGCTTCAAGTTTGTGGTTCGAAGGATATATGTATGCCTTCATTGCCCTCCTGCATCAGGCGACTGTGATAATGACACTGTTCTATCTGCCGTTCGGCAAACTGTTCCACATAGTTCAGAGGCCGGCTTCAATCGGAGTCGAGCTCTACCAGCGCCGGTCACATGAAATGGAGCAGGCGGTGTGCCCGCGTTGCGGAACAATGTTTGTCGGACAGTTGTGGATCGACGACCTCAAGAATGTCGTGAAGGAATTGGGTTTCGATTACCGGATGGAGAACGGCCGCACGCTGCAGGATTATTGCCCGCGATGCAAACGAATAATGCGCGGGCTGGCGTATGCGGGTCTTCCGGATGCCAAGGAGAAAGTTTTTGTCGGCGCGAGGATCGAAGAATAGAAATGAGCAAGGTTCAACATCTAGAAAAGATCATCGAACAATTCGGGCCCCATCTCCACGACGCGCCTTGGGGCGGCTGGCAGGCAGGCCGCGCGATCGACAGAGTTGTACCAACGCACTGCCCGTATTGCGGCGTGCAATGCGGAATGAATTTGCTTGTCTCGGAAGAACATGTCGTCGGCTTCGAGCCACGTTATGACTTCCCTGTAAACGAAGGCAAGCTCTGTCCGAAAGGTGTTACCGCCTATCTTCAGACTCATCACCCGGACCGCCTTCTATATCCCCTGATCAAACGCGACGGAAACTTTGAACGAGCTAGCTGGGATGAAGCCCTTAATCTCGTCACGTCGAAATTCAAGGAGATTCAATCTAAGTACGGCAAGGATGCGATCGGCGTCTATTCGGGGTCTTCCCTAACTACGGAAAAAACATATTTGATGGGCAAGTTTGCTCGAGCTGGCTTGGGGACGCGGTACATCGATTACAACGGACGTCTGTGCATGGTGTCGGCGGCGGCGGGCAACAACAAAGCATTCGGCATCGACCGCGCCGCGAATCCATGGAGCGACATTCCGTTCGCAGAGGTCCTGATCTTAGCCGGTGCTAACTGCGCCGAAACATTTCCCGTCCTGAATAAGTTTCTATGGCAGCAGCGTGACAACGGCGGTCGTTGGATCGTGATCGATCCGCGTGAGACGCCGACCGCTCGGCAGGGCGATCTTCATCTTCAGCTAAAGCCGGGTACCGATGTTGCCGTCGCGAACGGTATGCTGAATGTGATTGTTCGCGAAGGGCTGATCGACGAGACGTTTATTCGTAGCCGAACAAATGGATGGGATGACACGCGGGCGGTAGTGGAGAGGTTTACGCCCGATGTCGCTTCACAAATATCTGGCGTGCCCGCGGCAAAGATCGAACAGGCGGGACTGCTTTACGGCCGTGCGAAGACGGGGATGATAATGCATGCACGCGGCATCGAACATCACTCCAACGGAGTCGATAACGTACTTTCATACATAAACATCGTTCTCGCGACGGGTAAGATCGGCGATCTCGGCCGCGGCTACGGAACCATCACGGGTCAGGGCAATGGACAGGGCGGCCGAGAGCATGGGCAGAAGGCTGATCAACTTCCCGGCCAGCGTTCGATCAACGATCCGGAACATCGCAAGCATGTCTGCAAGATATGGGGACTGCCCGAGGATGAACTGCCACTGGCCGGAGTCTCGGTCGTCGAAATGTTCGACAAGATGCGCGAGGGCGAGATAAAGGGCTTCCTATCGATCTGCAACAACGGAATGGTGAGCCTGCCCGATACGAACAATATTCGCCGGTCGCTCGAAGGCCTCGAGTTCAACGTGAATATCGATTTTTTCATGAGCGAGTCATCGCGTTACGCCGATGTTGTTCTTCCGGGCACATCGTGGGCAGAAGACGAAGGCGTCACCGCGAGCGCCGAGGGCCGGGTCCTCAAGATCAACAAGGCGATCGATCCGCCCGGCGAAGCGAAGGAGGATTGGTGGATCATCCAGGAGATCGCTCGACGGATGGGCCGTGGACAGTATTTTCAATTTAATAGCCCTCGCGAGATCTTCGATGAATTGCGCACAGCCTCTCAGGGCGGCAAGGCAGATTACTTCGGAATTACCTACGAAAAGATCGACAGACAGAACGGTGTTTTCTGGCCTTGTCCGACGGAAGAGCATACGGGTACGCCGAGACTGTTTGACGACAAAGAGTTCTACCATCCGGACAAGAAAGCCAGATTTCATGCCGTCGAATACATCGGAGCGGATGAAAAGCCGGACGAGGAATTTCCCTTGATCCTGACAAGCGGTCGCGTGGTTTACCAGTATCTCTCGGGCAATCAGACCAGGCGGATCGGGTTTCTGGTGCAGCAATGTCCCGAGCCGTATGTCGAGATCCATCCGGAAACCGCAAGGAAGCTAAAAATAAATGACGGCGAGAGGGTAAAGGTAGTTTCGCGTCGCGGTGAAGGTGTATTTCCGGCATTGGTCGTACGGACCATCCGTCCCGATACGATCTTTATCCCATATCACTGGGGCGAGCAGCTCGCTGCAAACCAGCTGACGAATCCGAAATTGGATCCGACGTCAAAGATACCGGAGTACAAAGCTTGCGCAGCAAAAATAGAAAAGATCCATTCGCGTGAGCTTCCGATCCTTGGCAAGGGTCGCAAAGGAACTTCGCTGAGCGAAGTGCAGAGGGGAAAGTGATTCGAACCGCCGAGACGCGGAGACGCAGAGGATTTATGAAAGCAAGGCCAGAGATATATTTTTGCGAAAATATTTCGATTTGTCTTGCTTCTACGTCTCTTGTTAGTTCTTCTCTGCGTTTCCGCGTCTCTGCGGTGAAGGTTTCAGGAGAATCATGAAAGAAACAATGTTCATTGACCCGCAGCGTTGTATCGGCTGTCGCGCGTGCGTTGGTGCGTGCCGCGAGTGCGATACGCACAAAGGCTATTCAATGATATTTGTCGATTACATCGATCGCAGTGAAACGACGGCGACGATGCCCACGGTCTGTATGCACTGCACCGAACCGACGTGCGCGCTCGTTTGCCCGGCCGATGCGATCAAGCAAAACGAGGACGGCGTTGTCATGTCTGCATTGAAGGCCCGGTGTCTGGACTGCCGCAATTGCGTTAACGCGTGCCCGTTCGGCGTGCCTAAATATAACTCGGCGATGCACCTTCAAATGAAATGCGACATGTGCTTCGACCGAACATCGGAAGGATTGATGCCGATGTGTGCGAGCGTCTGTCCCACGGGGGCGATCTCATTTGGGACTTACGAGCAGATCGTTCCGCTCCGCCGGACAAAGCCTGTGAATGCGCATATCTTCGGCAACCAGCGCGTCGAAACCAAAGTTTATTTAATGCTGCCTACCGATGCAGACGAAGTGAAGGTGGACGGCTGCGGAGTTTTTGAGGGACGCGTCGAAGTTGAACCCGGGCAGCCTGCGACAGAAGAATCCTGGATCGACACTCAGGTGGAAGAATCGGACAAAAGCAATGAGTTCTAACAAGGAGCTGGACTTTGTTATTTAAATTGCCACTGGCTTTAGAGACGGTGTCAAGACATTGAAAAGTCCCGCAGGGACGTCTGAAATTTTTCAGAGGCATTTCAGCCCTCTGGCTGAGAAAAACAGCGAGAAATTGGGATGAGCCAAAATCTACAAGAAACCATTAACAAAGTTCTCTCAGATGAGCGCGACGTCGTATCTGCAACGGCACCTTATCAAGCCGAATTTCCGTACGAGCGCGATGGAGAAGCCGAGGTCACGCGCCGCGAGTTTTGTAATTTCCTGTTCCTGACCTCGAGTGCACTGTTCCTAAGCTCGGCCGGCTTTGCCGGAAAGCTTGCATACAACTCAAGTTTTGAGCAGACCTTTGCGCCGTTAAAGATCGTCGGTGCCGAAGCTCTCGCTCCCGGCAGCGCACTAAATTTTCGCTATCCCGAAGAAAAGGACACGGCGATCCTTGTCCGTGCGGCTGACGGCCAGTATTACGCCTATGAACAGCAGTGCACACACCTCACGTGCCCGGTTTATTACGCAAAGGAAGCGGACCGGCTCGAATGTCCGTGCCACGAGGGTGGTTTCGACGTGCACACCGGCGGCGTACTTTACGGCCCTCCGCCGCGGCCTTTGGATCAAGTCCAGATCGAGGTTCGTGAAAGCGGTGAAGTTTGGGCTGTCGGCAAGAGAATAGGCGGTGGACATGAATCAGGCTAGCGGACATCGAAACAAACCGGATGGGGGACGGCAGACGGCAGGACGCACGGCCATTTGGCAGGCGTGCCTTGCGCTGCTCGTGATGATAAATGTCGCGCAGCTTTGGATCTTGTCGGCCACGATCGAAGCGGCGCTCGCGGCCCACTATAAGCAGCTCGTACCGCTGGTCATCGCTTCCGGCGTGTGCTGGACCATCGCGTTTACCATCTTCCTCTGGTGGAAACCTACCGAGCGGCGTACACGACGGTAAAATCGAAAAGGAAGCCGTAGGAAGGAGAGTTTTTATGATTAGAGAATGCGATAAATGTCCGAATACGTTTTGACACAAACCGCTCGACCGAACCAAGGAAAGCAGGACACGGCGACCGAGTGAATGAGGAATAGTATCTCTGGCGCTCTCGATATTGACGATCTTGTTTGTGTGAACGGTACGGCTTCGGTGTCGGCGAATGGGCTGTTTGCCAAGGTTCTTTCGGATGGGCGCGTTCGGTCCTAATCGCGTAGCGATCACATGAATTTAGCCGTGGGTTTCAACCCACGGTTAAAATCAATTGACCACTACGCGGCCATAGATACTGATGTTTTTTAGCCAGATAAGTGCGCGATTCAACGTTGATGCAACAAAAGATCATCGGCTTCGACCAGGACAGTGAGCGGGATTGGCGCGCGAAGCTTGCATGCGGTCACTATCAGCACGTCCG
>JBKKAS010000009.1:0-6887 GCA_046714595.1 Pyrinomonadaceae bacterium
CGCTACAGGAACATCAATTTGCAAAAAGAGTTGTTTCGTTTTCCACAAAATTTCCACAAAGTGTGTCCTTAGCTTTTCCACAAAGTTTCCACAATAGGCCGATAATATAAGGGTGAAAGCTAAAGTATTTTATACTTGACTCCCAATTTTACCCGTGTAGAATCCATTACACAGTCGGAATTGCTTACGGGCATTTCGACCGGCACCTGGAGGTGGAACGGACGCGGTGACGCACCGTTCGAGGGTAGAAGGAGCGGAAAGCCGCTACCCGGTTCGCCAGGGTCGAAGCCGAAAGGCTTGCGGAAAAGATCGAAAGATCTTTTCAGTTACTCGGATAAAAACGAGTAACGCCCCTCGGAAATGATCAACCGAACGGGTGCTACGCCGCTCAGGTCTTCGGACGTTGAGCCTCGTTGCCGGGCACGTAACCGGCGGTGGAGGAAAAGCCACCACAACAAAAACCTAATGGCACCAAGCACCTTCGGGTGCAGCAAATTGTGAAAGCAAATTGGGTGTTGACCGGAGACGGCTCCCCGCAGAGCGACTTCGGAATACAAATCGCGGTTCGAGTGTGTGCATGCTGGAATCGCAAAAACCTTACGGGCACTTCGGTGCTCACAAAGGATCAAGAGCGTCGGATCGAGCAATCGATTCGACGCTTTTGTTTTTGCCCTTGCTATCGTCTTGTTGCTAATACCATTTTCAAAACCTAAAATCGGAACTCGATGTTTATCGATCGGGCCAGAATAAAGATTAAGGCAGGCGACGGCGGCAATGGTGTGACAGCGTTCCGCCGCGAGAAGTTTGTGCCGCGCGGTGGACCTTCAGGCGGTGACGGTGGCGTAGGAGGCGACGTTTGGCTCGAATCGGACGAGGGACTTAACACGCTTTTACATCTCCGTTACAACCCCGAGCACAAAGCCGAGCGCGGTCATCACGGCGAAGGATCGAACCGTTCGGGAAAGGACGGCGTTTCCGCTACGGTAAAGGTGCCCGTTGGAACGCAGGTTCTCATAGCCGAAACAAATGAGTTCGTTTTTGATTTTACCGAGTCCGGGCAGCGGTTTCTGGCGGCAAAGGGCGGCAAGGGCGGATGGGGCAACGCGCATTTTGCCACGCCTACCCGTCGAGCCCCGAAGTTTCATTACACCGGCCGCCCCGGCGAAGAGAAGGAACTGCAGCTGGAGCTAAAACTGATAGCCGATGTCGGATTGGTCGGTTATCCAAACGCCGGAAAGTCCACGTTGATCAGCGTTATCTCAGCTGCCAAGCCCAAGATCGCCGACTATCCGTTTACCACTTTAGAGCCTAATCTTGGCGTCGTCGACATGGGCGACTTCAAGACCTTTGTGGTAGCGGATATTCCGGGTCTGATCGAGGGAGCATCTGCAGGAGCGGGCCTTGGTGACCGGTTTCTGAGACACGTTGAACGCACCAAGCTGATGCTCCATCTCGTCGATGTCTCGTCCGCCTCGGGCCGAGATCCGGTTGACGATTACGAGATAATCAATCGCGAGCTAGCAAACTACAACGCGGAGCTGGCCGAGCGGCCCCAGATTGTCGTCGCAACTAAGATCGACGCCCTCGATGATCCGGCTCGCCGGGACAAACTAAAGAAGCGGGCAAAAAAGGACGGTAAACCTTTTTTGGAGATTTCGTCGGTTGCCAACATGGGCGTCCGAGAGTTGGTGCAAGCTGTTTCGAAGGCGTTGGACGAAGTTGCGGCGAAGCACGCGGAGACAGGATCAACTCAATGAACCGCATTGCGTTTTACGGTGGTACTTTCGATCCCGTTCACTGCGGGCATATCACCGTTGCAAAGAGGCTTCTTGAGATTTTCCGTCTCGATGAGTTTGTCTTTCTACCGGCCTATCATGCGCCGCACAAAGCTGACAGCATGCCCACTTCGGCATATCATCGCTTCGCGATGCTATCGCACGCCACTTTGAAAGAGCCGCGAATGAGCGTTTCGACGCTCGAGTTGGAACATGCGGAGCGGCGCTATACCGTCGACAGCCTGTCCGAGATCATCGACAAGTTTCCCAATACGGAGGTTTTCTTTGTTATGGGCGCGGACTCGTGGGCAGATATCCAGACGTGGCGAGAGTGGGAACGCGTACTGATGATGACGAGCCATATAATCGTAACGCGGCCGGGATACGAGATCGGTTTTGATCATGTGACCGAGGCAGTTCGAAGTCGAATAGTCGATCTGCGGGATGCCAGCCCACCGCTGACCCCGACTGACGGAAACCTGAGGGTTTACATTACAGACGCCGTCGAAGTCGACGTCTCAGCCACTGTAATTCGCAAGGATGTCCAGGCGGATGACCGCCTCGACCGAAAGGACGACGTACCGCAAGAAGTTGCAAAATACATAGAAAAATACGAACTTTATAAGTGATGGAAGAATTACAAGAAAAATCTCTTCACCGCGAATCGATCAAGCTCGATATATCACAGACCCGAACGCCGTTCGATAAACTTGACCCGGAGCTCCAACTTGCGATCCGCTGTGCGGATGACAAGAAGGCCGTAAACATGATCGGCCTCGATCTGCGGGAGATAGCCAGCTTCACGGAGTTTTTTCTAATAGCGAGCGGAACGAACCAGCGTCAGGTACAGGCCATTGCTGACGAGATAAACGAACAGCTAAAGAAGCAGCTTCGCCGGCGGCCCGTACGCATTGAAGGCTACAGTGGTGCGGAATGGGTTCTGCTCGATTACGGCGATTTCATTATTCACCTTTTTGACAAGGAAGCTCGCGACTTCTACGATCTCGAACGTCTCTGGCGTGATGCTCGCCGCGTCGAGATTCCGCCGGGCGTTTAGTGAGCTATGAAATTTCGTTTCGTTTGGATCGGAAAAACGAGAGACAAACATTGGAAGGCGCTGCAGGACGAATATCTGCGGCGTCTTTCGCATTTTGTTAAATCGGAAGTTATAGAAATAAAAGATCCGTCGCCCCGCGAGGGGGTCGAGATTGAAGGCGAACGAATTCTGGCGTTACTGAATCAAAAGACCTTCGCCGTTTTGCTCGATGTGAAGGGCGAAGGGGTCTCGTCGCCGGATTTGGCGGCTGAAATCGAAAAATGGCAGAATCGCGGACTCAAGGAAGTTTCGTTTGTAATAGGCGGAGCAAAAGGAGTCTCACCGCGGGTTGCCGAAAGGGCCGATATTAGTCTATCCTTGTCGTTTCTCACGTTTACGCACGAAATGGCTCGTGCGATCTTGTTGGAGCAACTTTATCGGGCATACACAATAATAAAGGGGTTTCCGTATCAGAAATGACCGCTGCGAACTTAAAAAAGATTAAAGAAAGGCTCCAAAACGAAAGAGAGCTGCTTATTGAAAAGCTGAAAGGCAACGACCTGTCGATCGACGATTCGGAAACACCGGATCCGGTCGATCTGGCCGTCCGGAACTATTCCAAGAACGTAATGCTCGCGGTATCTGAAAACGAAAGCCGACAGCTCGTTCTTGTCGATGAGGCACTCTTACGCGTCGAAGACGATGAGTATGGCCAGTGCCAGAACTGCGAAAAATCTATTAACCAAAAGCGTCTTGCGGCAATTCCCTGGGCCCGTTATTGCCTGGACTGTCAGGAACTCGTCGAAAAGGGCTTACTCGACGGCGAGTAAAATGTTAAAAGACCTCTCCGATTCGATCCTTTCGCTCGTATACCCTCAGGAATGCAGCGTATGCCATGGTCAGGTTGAATCGTACGACAACGGCGACGCTTGTTCGGACTGCTGGGACGCGACCAGGATATTTAATGGAAGCGAAACGCTCTGCACCAAATGCGGGGCGTTTTTGTTTGAAGGCCGCTCATCGGCTGATCCGATTCTGTGTCGCCGGTGTGATGAACATTTTTACGATCAAGCGTTCGCGATAGGTCTTTATGAGCGGGCCCTATCGGCATCGGTACTGCGTCTAAAGCGCACGCCACACGTCGCGAACCGTCTTAAGCGGCTTCTTGCAACGACGCTCGATCGGATGCCGATCAACCGGGCGGCGACCGTCGTACCCGTTCCACTGTCTAGCCGTCGGGCCCGTGAGCGAGGATTCAACCAGGCCGCAACCATCGCTCGGGTCGTAGCGAAACACGGTGGTCTCATGTTCGACGAAAAAAGCCTGATCAGAGAACTACATACACCGATGCACCGTGCCGGCATGGACAAGAAGGCCCGGGCGATGACGGTGAAAAACGCATTTAGGGTCGTAAGGCCCAACCTGATCGCAGGTCGCAATGTCGTGCTCGTCGACGACATTTTCACGTCGGGCGAAACCGTGTCCAACTGCGCCCGGGTGCTAAAAAACAGCGGCGCGGCGACCGTCACCGTTCTGACTGTCGCACACACCGCATAATTACATTCAAAACCCTAGGGAACGTCGTATTTCGGGACCGCGAGATCACCATTCAGACCGAACTGCGTAAATACTGTAGTCCCGCCCATGCTGTTGATCCGGTACCAGATCCCGTTCGAAGGTCTAAATACGGCTACATCATCCGACCCATCGCCGTCGTAGTCACCAACGACAGGCACGTCCCCGCTGACTCCCCAGTTAGTGAATTGGATCGCGCCGGTCGAGCTACGAGTGATGTACCAAACGCCATTCGAGGGTCGAAAGACGGCAATGTCCGTTCGCCCATCGTTGTCGTAATCGCCTTGCGTAGGAATATCGCCCTTCAGACCGAATGCCCGCTGTGCGAACGTGTTGTTGAAGCTATTTCCCCAGTACCAGACGCCGTTGCTCGGCCGCCAGACCGCGATGTCGTATTTGCCGTCTCCGTCATAGTCGCCAACGACCGGCCTGTCGCCATCCACACCGAACGGTGTCTGGTATGGCGAGCCAGAGAGTGAAGGAAAAACATACCAGGTTCCGGTGGACGGGCGGAAGACCGAGAGGTCGCCTTTCGCGTCGCCGTCATAGTCGCCCGCTGTAGGAACGTCGCCGTTAATTCCGAACTGACTGATACCGACCACGTTGTCGCTGCTGCGATAGTAATACCAGACACCGGTTGATGGCCGGAACACTCCAATGTCGCTGATATTATCGCCGTCAAAATCCTCAGCGGTTGGAATATCGCCGTCGAGTCCGAAGTTCTGGATGCGTACCGAGCTGTTTGAGCTGTGGTTCACGTACCACACGCCCGTCGAGGGCCGGAAAACGGAGATATCCGTACGCAGATCGCCATCAAAATCAGCCGAGGCCTTCGCCCGTGTGATGCGGCTGATCGAGGAGCCGTAGCACGCATAGAGTTCGCTATTCTCGTCCTGGCCGAACGATATGATATTGCCAGGCGTATCCTGCAGGACCTGAAATGGCAGTGTACCGCCCCAACGCATTATCTCTGCCGTGCAGTAGTCGCTGAAGACGTACGAATTTGGCGGCAGCGAACCTTGGGTTCCGCGGTAAAAGTAGCCGCCCGTGATCGAGCATCGCGGATTACCCGCCCCCGCGCTGCTGTACTCGAACACTGGAAATGTATAGGTGACTCCGGGCGGGGGGGTGACACAGAGCGCTGGATCATTCGGCGTGCACGACAAACCTTCCCAGACCCGCCAACCGTAATTCGCTCCCGGCGTGATAAGATCGACCTCTTCCACCGATCCTTGACCGACATCGGCAGCCCAAAGATTTCCGGTAGTTCGGTCGAACGACCAACGCCACGGGTTTCGCATTCCTATCGTCCAAATCTCCTGGCAGGTGTTTCCCGCGGATGTGCTGCCGCCGTCGCATCGCGTCGTGCTCGCGCCCAGAAACGGATTGCCCGCCGGAATTAGATAAGGCACCGGCGATTGGTCGGGCACGTTCGGGTCGATGCGCAGCATCTTCCCGAGCAGTTGCGCCCGATTCTGCGCGCGGTTGCCGGGATCGTTACCGGAGCCGCCGTCGCCCATACCTATATACAAAAAATCCTGGTCGGCCGGCGTGACACCGAACTCAATCATTCCTCCGTTATGGTTTGTGAATGGCTGCGGGATGATGAGCATTATCCGCTCGCTGTTGATATCACCTTGATTCGGATTCCCCGCGACGGTTTTGTACTCCGCGATCACCGTCGCGCCGTCTAATGCCCGCGTGTAATTCACATAGAATTTTCCGTTCGTATCGAACAGGCGGTGCACGGTCATCCCAAGCAAGCCGCGCTCATCTCCGAGCCCGCCCAACACCGGTATCTTCGATGCCAAATTGATAAAATCCGTCGGCGTCCGCGATCCCGGCTGGAGCAATCTGATCAGCCCGGTCTGCTGAACGATGAACATTTTTCGGCCAGGGCCGGGACCGTCGTCGCGGAATAAGATCGGCCGGTCGAGTCCCGACATGAACGGCTGCATTCGAACCGTGTAGGGTGCGGGTGGACTCTGAGCGAGCGCACCGGAAACAAAGATTGCCGCAGCAAATAAAGCCGCCAATGAGTTACGTAATTTGTTCATTTTCCCCCCAAGTATGAAAAGTGTGCGGCCTAGTTAAACACAGAAGCCGTGAAATAAGCCGAAGAGTAAGAGTGCAGGCGAGCGCTCATTGATAAACTGCGAATTAAATTGTAGCTATTCGCGTTTCCTGATTGCAAGAGTTTATAAACGGTACCGTACTTTGTTCCGGCGCAGTTCGGCGTCCTGATTGTCCAGATTCTGCAGGCGCAGCGTCACGTCAGCCGTCATCGCCCGATCCGACTGCTCGCCACGCTCGAGATGAAAGTAACCCGCGGCGGCTATCATTGCCGCGTTGTCGGTAGTTAAATGACGGGACGGAAAATAGACCGGAATTCCCAGGCTCCTGGCCGCTCGGACCGCTGATTCACGCAAGGCCGAGTTGCTCGCCACGCCGCCGGCGACGATCAATGTCTTTACGCCGAGTTCCCTCGCTTGCGTCTGGGT
>JBKKAS010000010.1:0-13376 GCA_046714595.1 Pyrinomonadaceae bacterium
TGCCGTTGTTGCTATAGGTCAATCCCGGCGCCAGGGTTTCGCGAGCCCCGGCTACCGGTGGAAAGATGCGGCTTATCTCGCCGGCCGAGTCGATGCTCAGAACGTACAGAAGGAACGGCGTGGAAGAAGCATTGGTTACTCGCAGCGTAAATTTGTCTTTGAGTGAGATGGCACGGGGCAGTGTTCTCAGTTCACTCTCAGTGTATTCCGTAACTTGGCATCGATTTTCGACCGTCGAGGCAATATCTTTCAGTCTGACGAGTTCGACCTTCAGCCCCTTGGTCATAGGCGAACTCTCGTTAGAAAGAGTCCGCATGTTTTCAATCCTGACGTGTTTTTCGAGAGCATCTCTGATCAGGCCCGCCGCGTTCGGAGAGTCCGCGGCCACCCAAAAGCTGTAGAGCGGATTTCCGGACCGATCAGAAATAAAGTAACCCTGTTGGTTATCGGGTGCACCCTTATCCTTCGTAGCGCTTTTTTGTCTCGTTAATTTGTAATCGGCAAATGTCGAGCGGACGACGGCAACGTTCCAATCGACGAGCGGTTTCTTTTCGTCAGCCGGCGACGAAGCCATCGAATTCAATACGTTCAGCATCTGACTGCGTTCGACAGGTGTTACGAGAAGGCCTTCTTTTAGACTAGCGGAAAGCTTTCGCATGTTCTCTGCGCCGGTGTCCGGCTTCGTAGCCGTCGTACCATCCGAGACATCGATCGCGACGATTCGCTTTTCATCGGAAAACATCGGTGCCACCAGAACAACCTTCGCGAGCGGCGGCAAGTCCGACGCTTTAGGATCGCTCATGATTACTTCAGCGGTCGACGAGAACGCGTCCGCCGACACTATTGTTCCCGAAGCGATCTTGTTTTTGTCACCGACAAGTTCCGTCGCCGCAGGAGCGTAAACGTCGATCGGCCCGCCGACGCGCGCCCCGACTATCGTTCCGACATCCATCTTTATTTTCCGAACGACAAATTCGGCGCCATCGGGATTCCTTTTTGTAAGTTTTTCCGAACAAGCTTTATCGGTGCACTTGATCGCGATCGCCCGCTTACCCCTACCAGCGGAAGAACCGAACACGGGACGATCGATGTCACCTTCGACCTGCGGTGTTTGACCTTTTCCGGCGGCCGTCACGGCAGTTCGTACGAGCTTGATTATTTCGCGGTAGGTCGCTCCCGGATTTTGTCGCAGTTGGTGGACAAAATGATATGTAAGCAATCCATTTTGCTTATACAGTTTGGTGACGGGGTCCGGAAGCTGATCCTCGTATGAAAATTCGGTAGGCAGACTGCCGGAAACAGTTACATACGCGGCGTCTGACGCAATGTTGTCGCCTGGTTTTGCGTCGCCTCGTGCGCCGACACCAACTCCGAACTCGCGCTCAACACCTTTCTTTCCGGCACCACGCGTTATCGTCCCGGAATGGCAACTGTCTGCCATGAAAACGATGTTCGATGTGAATTTTTTTAGCTTAGTGATCCTTTCATCAAAGGCATCGTCTCGGATATCGCGGTTCCCTAGTTTGTCCGTGTCATGCGGAACCAGCGTTTCGTCCAGGCCGTCTGCCTCGTCCTTCCTAAGATCTGTTTCTTTCTCGCCTTCGAGCGGCATGTTGTCCCGAACATAGGAACCGTGGCCGCTATAGTAAAAGACTACGGTCGGACCCATGTCGGGCGTATTCTTGTTTTCGTTCCAGTATTTCTCGGCATTTCGTATCAAATGGTTGTCAAAGGCGTCGAGGATCGCCTGATTTGTAGCTTGCTGGGAACACAGCGTTTTGATCGCAGATGTTGGGGTTTGGTCGCCACAAGGAGCCGATGGGGGACCCGCTGAACGTTTTAGATCTTCGGTAAATCCGTATTCGGTGAGTAGACCCTTCATTAACGCGACGTCGTTATGCGCACCGGACAAATCTGGAATTCCAGATTCTGCGCTATACAGATTGATACCGACGAGCAGCGCGTACTTAGGCGGTGTTGCCGCAGGTTCGACTGCAGTGACAGCGGTCGCTACCGTTTTTGATTCTGTAACACTCGTCATGAGGAACGCCGTCCCTGTGACTAGAGCTGCCACCAACAGAAATAAATAACCGTGCTTCATATAGTCTCCTTTTCAAAAATCGCCCATAGAACAATCCGTGAGACGTCGCCGAACCGATGGTGCAAGCTATTTCGTGGGAGGTCGCGATGGTGTCGCTGCGATCGCTGCTGCAGGGTCAAGCATTCCGTACCCCCATTCCGGATTGGGAACGGCCCCGACGATGCCACCTTTTCGCGCTGATTTGATGAGAATCTGACGAACCTGTTCCGCATCGAGCGTCGGGTTCTTTTGCAACAAGAGGGCAATGACGCCGGCCGTGAACGGTGACGAAGCACTCGTGCCCTGCCATGCAACGTATTTGCCGCCCGGCAGCACAAATCTCTCGCCGGACCCCGCCCCCATATTGCTGCCCCGGCAGGTTGTGCTTCCCAACGCTGCCGCTTGAGAAAGAGGCGAAAGCGTATATGTTGCGGGCGCGGCGATGTCAGGCTTGACGACGCCGTCCTTTCGTTTGCCGCCCGGACTTGAGTAATCGGAGATCTGACCGATCGGTAAATTGAAGACCGTTTGCAAATTGCCGACGTTCATCCAGTTTGGCCGAAAATTGTAAGCACCGACGGTGATCACATTCGCAGCGTTGCCCGGCGATCCCACCATTCCCGTCTTTGTCGTACCCCGCCCGAAATCGACTTGATCATCACGGGGCGCGTAAAAATCAAAGTTGCCGTTTGCAACGGAAGCGGACGTTGAGAATCCCCAGATGTCATATGAGCCATACGGAAGTGGCAGCGCCAACAAATCGACCGCCGGTCCAAGCTGCGAGTATCGGAAGACGGCGTTCATCAGGTTGCTAAATACGTCGGGAGGAACCAAGCCCGCCGGCGTCGCGTACTTGATCTCTCCACCGACTTTCATTAAGAAGAACGTCATAGGCTTTCCGCTCTTATCCTTCAACGACGCATTAGCCGAAGGCACGATCGCCACGGCCCAATCGTCACGGCCATCGAACACGCCAAGTAAGAATGACTGTCCGTCCGCGTCTGAGGTCCGCTCTTGGGATACGGCCACGCTGATGGGTGAGCTCGTGATATCGGCTTGATCTGGCCGTTTCGGTCCGAATCGGCCCGTCGCATGCATGCTCGAACGCCCCTCATTGCCGGCAGAGATAGTGAAAATTACTCCGGGCTTTCCTGGACCGGTGAGTCCATTTAGAAATGTCTCTTCACTTTCGCTCCCGTCGTGGGCCGAAAAATGACCGCCGAAGCTACCGTTTACGACGACAGGCTTCTTCAGGCCCGCCGCAAGCTGCGAAATCCAGGCAGCGCCGTAGATCCAATCTTGCGTGAAGCCCCCACAATCAGACGCCTTGACGATGATCAGATCGGCGTCGGGTGCGACTCCGCTATTCTTTCCGGCCGACGCGCGGCCGTTGCCTGCTGCTGTTCCAGCGACGGCTGTGCCATGCCCGTGATTGTCGACCGTGTTGACGGTTCCGGTACCTTTAAGACCAGCGTTGATTCGCGCGTTCGTATAGACCGTGCCTCGCAGAGTTTCTCCTGCACCGTCAAGCTTCGGGCCGGCGGTACCGATCGTGCCGCCAGAGGATTTATATGACTCGTCGTACATATCCCATATCGCGAGAATGCGGGACGTGCCATCAGGTTTTATAAAATCAGGATGTTTCCAATCAATGCCACTGTCGATGACACCGATGACCACACCTTTCCCGGACAACGCCGCTTTATTGAACTCGTTCGCAAGCCGCGTGGCTTTGGTTCGTTTCGAAGTCGCAGACGACAACTGCTCGATCAGTTCCGAAGGTGCGGACGTTCGCGGAAGCTCGGGAGATCTCGCCGATTTAGTAGAGGCGATCGTGACAACCGACATGTCCGTCGCAAGACTTGCCAGCGAACGCACAGGCAATCGTCCATACACTATATTCCCTCGGGTCATATAGACAGTCATGCCCTTGTGCTTGAGCACGTTGACGGCGACTGTTGCACGAGTCGTGACTGCGATACTCACCCAAGGGTCAGATGAACCGGTCTCGATACCATACATTTGCTTCAGATCGTCGGCACTGAAAGCGAATCCCGTATCAGCGCTGACGCCTTTGCTTCCGCCGCCCAATTGATCTGCGAGTATTCGCAGATCAGGGGAGAGCTTCGATACCGGCGTCAGGCCTTTCGAGCCGCTGCCGCGTGCCGTGGAGAGATCCGGATACGGCAAAGCCTTTTGTCCGGACACTGGGATTTGTGAAAGAAAAACCACCAGGAAAGCTATGCGAATCATGCGTTGTGTTTTCATCTCGTCGTCCTCGATAACAAAACCAAATAAGAGGGTTTTGAGTCGGCGTCTCTCACACCATTGGTGTAATTCGACGGAAAAAGGTTACATCTGCGGACACTCGCTCAGGCGAAGCAACTTATTCCATGACGCGGACAATACTCCCGGCGTCTAGATTAAGCTGTTCGAACAGTAAGTGCCGGGGCATCGCCGCACGAAAATACAAACTATTTTCTTTTCGAAATTATTCGGGTTGACGTATTTTCGAGCAGTTGGTGAGGAAAGTCAACGATTTTCCCCGTACTGTGAGGCTGAGCGGATAATTGAAGGACTACTCGGCAATCTTCTCTATGCTCTCTCGCAGCTTCGCTAACGATTCCTTAGCTGGTTCCGCTTTCTCGAGACGGGCGAGCGTCGATGATGCGTTCGCCTTGTCGGACCGGAAGTTCTTATAACGGCGGCGCTCTCACGTTAGATTTCGGGTATTTGCCAGGCTCGCGACGACCGCCGCTAACTCGACGGGTTCCACCGGTTTGGGCAAGTGCGCCTGGAAACCCGCTTTCAAGGCTCGAATGCGATCTTCCACGCGCGCGTATGCGGTGAGCGCGATTGCCGGCGTTCGTCCGCCTTCCGCATCGGATAGCAAGCGCACTTTCTCGATCAAACTGTAGCCGTCTTCCCCGGGCATTCCGATATCGCTCACGAGGACGTCGAACTTTCCATTTCGGAGAGTCTCAAGCGCTTCGGCAGCCGTGCTGGTTGTCACCACCTCGGAACCGCACATCTCGAGCACTTCTTGCAGCAGATCGCGAGCGTCTGCTTCGTCATCGACTACGAGGACCTTTAACCCATCCAGTTCGGGTGCACAGTCGATCGATACGAAGTCGTCCTTCGACACCCTCGGGTGTTCCCGTTCCTCTTCGATGTTTCGATGTCGCGGAATAGCAGCGAGGCGCGGCAGAACAACAGAGAAGGTCGAGCCCTTGCCCTCGCCATCGCTTTCGACACTCACCGTCCCGCCGTGCATTTCGACGATCTGGCGCACGATCGAAAGCCCGAGACCGAGACCTCCCTGCGTCCTCGTGGTGGCCTGGTCGGCCTGACGAAAACGGTCAAAAACGTACGGGATGAACTCCGGGGCGATGCCGTTCCCCGTATCGGTCACGGAAATCTCGACGTGCGAATTGACCCGCTCGATGCTGATCTGCACCCGTCCGCTTTTGGGCGTGAACTTTACGGCGTTGCTTAAAAGATTCCAAAATACCTGCTGAAGCCTACCCGCGTCCCCTGAAACCGGTCCGGCGTTCGGGTCGATCAAAACCTGCAGCCGGATACTTTTCGCTTCTGCCGCAGGGCGTACAGTTTCGACGGCTGCGTGGATCAGCCGTTCAAGTTCCACTTTCGTGACGTCGAGTCTTAGCTTGCCGCTTATGATGCGAGAGATATCAAGAAGGTCGTCGATGAGTTGGGCCTGGGCCCGGGCATTTCTCTCGACGGTCTCGATCGCGCGAGCCGACGCCTCTGGGTTCATACCGCTTCGCAGAAGGGACGTCCAACCTAGAATCGCATTAAGCGGTGTTCGAAGTTCGTGAGATATTGTAGCCAGAAACTCGTCCTTTATTTTGTTGGCGTGCTCGGCTGCGTGTCTCGCTTGCTGCTCCCGTGAAAGCGATTCATGCAGACTGTTGACGATCCGCGCCCGTTCGATGGATTCCCAAAAACGATTAGCAACGAATGCGACCAACTCTATTTCGTCCGACGTCCATACGCGTGGCTCCCGTTGGTGCACGGCCATGCAGGCCGCGAACCGACCGTTCTTATGCAAGGGCACACATATCACGGCTTGAATAGATGCCTGCTCATAAGCCGCCAAGTCGCTTTCGGTTACCCGGTCGTCCGTGAACACATTGTTCACCGCATACGGCTCATTCTCACGCATCAACCGGAGCACCTCGGCGCCGAATTGGGACATGGCATAATGCCCAACGATACTGTGGACACCCTTTCGAGTGTAGTCGCCCGGTATATAAAAGTGATCCTCGTCGGCCTCGACCTCGGCGTAAGCACACCGGTCCGCGCCGAGGTGCTCACCCAACAGCCGAGCTAGCGTCAACGTGATATCCTTCGGGCTTTCGAGAGCTCGGACCGACTCGTCGAGTTTTATGATGAAGCGGTTACGCAGATCCAGGCGCCGCTGCACGTCTATATCCGTATTGGTGCCGAACCATCGGATGATGTTGCCGTCTGCTCCTCGGGCAGGATTGACACGCGTGAGGAACCATCGGAACTCACCGTCCTTCCCCCGCAAAGGAAATTCCATCTCAAAACTTTCTCCGCTTTCGATCGACGCTTTCCACTGCTCGATGACGGATGGCAATATTGCAGGATCGTGTACGGCCTGCCACCCCCAGCCCGTCATTTCTTCGGGCGTGGTCCCAGTGTATTCGTACCAATTACGGTTGTACCAGAAAATAAAGCCGTCCGGTTCGGCCATCCAGACGAGTTGCGGCACCGTCTCGGCAAGCGTCGAAAACTTCTGCTCTGATTCGCGTAGCGCATTTTCCGCAAGCTTCCGTTGCGAAACGTCGCGTGCGATTCCTATAAAGACATGCTTCCCGCTTTTCCTGTACTCACCGAACGAGAGTTCGATAGGGAATTCGTGGCCTTCACGGTGAAGACCCGGCACTTCGACGTGGTCCCACTGAAGATGCTTCTTACCGGTTTTGAGATAACGCTTCTGGCCGGTGATATGCAGCGTGCGCAGATATTCCGGCATTAGCATGGTGAGGCTTTTGCCGACCATTTGATCCTGCTCATGCCCGAATATTCTCGAAGCTGCCCGGTTGACGAAAAGTATCGTGCTCCTATCGTCAATGGTGATGATCGCATCGTTAGCAGTCTCAGCCACAAGCCGGTACTGCTCCTCGCTTTGAGTCAAAGCGCTTTCGATCCGTGTCCGCTGGATAGTGTTCGCGATGCCATCTGCGACCGAGGCCATCGCCGAAAGAGTTCCTTCGTGAAGCTCACGCTTTGCGAAGACGCTCATCACCCCTACAAGATGGTCCGCGACGATGAGCGGATAACCCGCAAACGCCTTCATGCCTTCGCGAAGCGCCCATTCTTTATCGCCGATCCGGGGATCATTCGGCACATCATTGGTCAGGTGGGGGCGGCGCTCCTCGGCGATCATGCCGATCTTAAACTTCCCGACAGGCACTCTCGAATGAGGTCCATCTAAGTGGGTATACATTCCAGCGCTTGCTTGAAGTTCCAGTACGTTCTCGTCTTCGTTCAACGTCCAAATGCGGGCAAATGCGACGCCAAGATTCTTAACCAAATGCTGCGTGCAAGCGCCGAGCAGTTCCCGCAAAGAGGTGTTTTGCACAAGCGCATTCCCAATGTCGCTGTTGAGACGTTCCAAGTGCCTGCGTTCGGCGCGGTCGTCGATGTTGTGAAAGTAGACGGAAAGTCCGCCGTCGGCCGCAGGGTAGGCCCGGACTTCAAACCAGGTATCGAGCGGTGCGTAAAAATCCTCGACTGTAACAGAAACCTGTTCGGCAACTGCTTTGAAATACTGTTCCTGAAATGTCGAACCGACCGCTTCGGGGAATTCCTCCCAAATATTTTTGCCGATCAATTCTTCGGTCGAACGCCTCAGCAATGGTTCACACTGCTTGTTCGCATATGTGAACCGCCAATCGCTGTCGAGCGCGAAAAAAGCATCCGTGAGGCTTTCCAGAATTCCGGTACAGCGTTCGTCAGCTATCGCCAGAGCGTCCTCCGTCAGCTTACGCTTCGTGTCGTCCCGGCAAATCTTGGCGAATCCCATCAGAGCGCCCGATTCATCTCTCAAAGAAGTGGTGACACCGTTCGCAAAAACGCGCGCGCCGTTCTTCCGGTCGTGCCAACGCACGTCGTCAGCACGACCAGTAGCTGCAGCTTTCTCTAACTCTTTTTCCGGGATTCCCGCCGCGCGATCCTCGGCGGTAAAGATGACAGCGAAATTTTGGCCGACGATCTCAGCCTCTTCGAAACCGAAAATCATTTCGGCTCCGCTGTTCCAGCTAAGCACGTTCGCCGCAACGTCGAGGTGGATTATCGCGAAATCGCTGATTCCTTTAACCAATGCCTCGTACGGTTTTTCTCCGAAAAGATCTACGAGACTGCGGTTCGTACCCATCTGCTAATTACCCCTCCCTTGTATGAATGTGGCAGTGGAACAAATGCCGCCTGCCCGAAATGTTTCATTGTACTTTATTAGATTGATCGGTTGATCATCAAATGTCGCAAAAAGGTGGCCAGAACTGGCCACCCTTCTCCTCGCGCTACTGTCCAGTAAGCTCGTTTAGCAGATGCGTGGGAGTTGTTCACCGGCAAGCATGTCGACGATTCGGGTCCCGCCGAAGGCGGTTGTCATCGAAACAATTCCCTGCGGTTCACCTTTTACCTCACCGATCACACACGCCCCGGTGCCGTATCGATGCTTGCGCATCGCCTCGATGATAGCGTCGGCGATGTGAGCAGCAACAATAGCGATAAGCTTCCCTTCGTTAGCAACATAAAGCGGATCGAGCCCTAAAATTTCGCATGCACCTTTGACCTCTTCGCGGACCGGGATCAGATCTTCGCGGATCTCGATACAAACATCCGAGCTCATCGCAATTTCGTTTAGTGTGGTCGCCACCCCGCCGCGTGTCGGATCGCGAAGGCAGTGGACCGAGCCGATCGATTTGCGCCGGGATGCTTCGTTCAAGATGTCTGCTACCAGGGAATGGAGGGGAGCGCTGTCGCTTTCAATTTCGGTTTCCAGCTCAAGTTCACCGCGGGCGATCATGATAGTCGTTCCGTGATCTCCGAGCGTTCCGCTGACGATCACCTTGTCTCCCGGACGGCCGGCTGAGGCTGACAGTTCGGCCGCGGTCTCGAGAACGCCGATCCCCGACGTGTTGATAAAGATCTTGTCCGCACCGCCTTTCTCCACTACTTTCGTATCGCCGGTGACAATGCTGACGCCGGCTTCGTCGGCAGCCTCGCGCATCGACGCACAGATCCGGCGGAGGTCGTCGATCGGCAATCCTTCTTCGATAATAAAACCGGCGGATAGATAGAGCGGTCTGGCACCGCTCATCGCGAGATCGTTGACCGTTCCGTGGACCGCAAGCTTTCCGATATCGCCGCCGGGAAAAAAGATGGGATCCACGACATACGAGTCGGTTGTAAACGCAAGCCGGCCCTGATTGACCTCGAAGACAGCCTGGTCTTCGAGCTTGTCGAGCAGCGGGTTGTGAAAATATTCGAGAAACAGTCCTTCGACCAGATCATGCATTGCACGGCCGCCGCTGCCGTGCGCAAGCGTGATGTGAGTTTCGCGTATCTTGCGCTTTCGCCTCCGCGCACGCTCAACGCGCTCAAAAAGCGGATTCGATGTAAAAACATCATTCATAGATGATCAGGTGGTTTCCCGGGCAAGTAATAAGAGCGTATGACGTTTCAGGCCTGCAATTGCGCCCGCACATAGGAAAGATGAATGACACTCCAAGGTAATTGCTGATCAGTACCTGGAGTCTTCTTCCTCGCCGGAGCCTATCCAGTTTCCTTTGTTTCCCCGCCGATAAGCTTTATGTCTGAGCTGCGGATCTCTGAGCGATCTTGGAGAGTCTTCCGAAATTATAGTAAGCGGCACATGCGCCCTCCGACGAAACCATGCAGGATCCGATCGGAGTCTCGGGCGTACACGCCGTTCCGAAGACTTTGCATTCCCAGGGTTTCTTCACACCTTTCAGGATCTCTCCGCACTGACATGCCTTCGGATCGGCAACTCGCAGCCCGGGAACCTCAAACTTTAACTCGGAGTCGAACTGCGCATACTTTGCCTTTATCTTCATCCCGCTATGGGCGATCGAACCCAGGCCGCGCCATTCAAAAAACTCGCGCGGCTCGAAGACTTCCGACAGCGCCTCTAGGGCTTTCCGGTTTCCGTCTCGCTCGACCGCACGGCCGTACTGGTTTTCAATTTCGGCCCGACCTTCGATTATTTGTTTGACGATCATGTAGACCGACTGCAGTATGTCGAGCGGTTCGAATCCGGTTACGACAAGTGGCTTGCCGTAATCCCGCGGCACGAATTCGTAACACCGCGTACCGATCACGGTGCTTACGTGTCCCGGACCGACAAACCCATCAAGCTGCAGATCGGGCGAATCGAGCATCGCCTTCAGCGACGGAACGATCATGATGTGATTGCAAAAAACACTGAAATTCTCAACATTGTCTTTCGTCGCCTGCAAGATCGTCATCGCCGTCGACGGCGATGTGGTCTCGAATCCGAGCGCGAGGAAAATGACATGTCTTTCCGGATTCGCTTTCGCGATCTTCAGAGCGTCGAGCGGTGAATAGACCATGCGCACATCCGCGCCTTTCGCTTTTGCGTCGAGCAGGTTGGTGACGGACCCCGGGACTCGCATCATGTCGCCGAAGCTGGTGAAGATAACATCGGGCTGCTGCGCGAGCGAAATACAGTCGTCGGTGCGACCCAGCGGAATGACACAGACCGGACAGCCCGGCCCGTGGATCATCTCTATATTCGGCGGCAGCAAGTCTTCGATCCCGTACTTGAAGATGGCGTGCGTATGGCCGCCGCAAACCTCCATCAGCTTTAGAGGTCTATCCGTCATGCCGGCTATGCGGTCAGCGAGGACCCTAGCCAGATCTCCTTGCCGGTATTCGTCGATGTACTTCATAGGTCTATGTCCTGGGTTCCTTTTGAACGCGGATCAGGCGGATTTGCGCAGATCTGAATTCCTAAGCAGCGGCCTGGATCGATCCGATCTCATCCGCCCAATCCGTTCAATCCGCGTTCAAAAAACTTATCACTCACCTGCTACCGTAGGTGGTTCTGACAGCAGCGCCGGGTGCTGCAAAAACTCGTGCACCATGTCCCACATGATGTGATAAAGCGTGACATGCGATTCCTGAATGCGATGGATGCTCGAGGTCGGTACGGTAAAGCAGAAATCGATCAGGCCTTCCGCTTTCATCTCCTGCATCCGGCCGCCTTCGTCGCCGGCAAAACCGATGGTGGCAAGACTCATTCGCCGGGCGGTTTGAAATGCGTGCAGTAAATTCTCCGAGTTACCGCTGGTTGATATTGCGATGAGCACATCACCCGGCTTGCTGAGGGCAATTATCTGACGCACGAAAACGTCCGCGAAATTTACGTCGTTGGCCACAGCGGTGACCATTGCCATGTCGTTGTTAAGACAGATCGCGGGCAGGGCTTTGCGGCCGACAGTGATCGGGTGCATGAATTCGACTGCTACGTGCTGAGCGTCCGTCGCAGAACCACCATTACCGCAAACCAGCAGCTTGCGTCCGTTATGAAAAGCCCGAGCCAGTGCCAATGACGCTTTGAGAATTTCGTCCTTGTTTTCTTCGAAGAACCGCTGCTTAACTTCGACGCTTTCACGCGCTTTTTGCAGCAGTGAAAACCCGAGCTGCTCGGTCAGATCCGGCGGCTCTGTTTTCCGCTCGTTAAGAAACGGGTAGAACGAATCAGAAAATTTTTCGATCGCCTTGGTCATAAGTTTGGAGTGCCGCCTTCAGGCGACTCCTCGATCCAAATCAGCACACTATTCGATCGTCGTTTGAAACTGTTCGAATTCTTCCTGATAGGAACCCAGCTCCTGCAACGTCCTAAGGGTTTCATGCGCCTGCTTTTCGTCGATCTTGCTCATCGCGAATCCGACGTGTACCAGCACATAGTCACCGATAACAACGTCGTCAAGCATAGCGATATTGACGGCCCGTCGAACGCCGCCGACTTCGACCTTCGCAAT
This sequence comes from Pyrinomonadaceae bacterium, assembly GCA_046714595.1. Taxonomy (GTDB): domain Bacteria; phylum Acidobacteriota; class Blastocatellia; order Pyrinomonadales; family Pyrinomonadaceae; genus OLB17. Next base: position 12,163 of record JBKKAS010000010.1, read on the forward strand.
GCGATTTACTTCATCCACGATCTCAACGATCTTTCCCGGTATTGCCAGACACATAGATCAATTTACTCCTGCCTCTATTTGCGCGTTCGCTATAACCGCCTGTCCAAACGAAATTCCGCCATCGTTGGCCGGTACCCTGCGATGAGTCAGAACATCAAAACCGCGCGTCTCCAGGAGTCCGACCGTCTTCCGCAGCAGGAACATATTCTGGAAAACCCCGCCCGACAGTGCGACACGGTTAAGGTTCCGTTCGGTCCGGACCTGCGTCGCTATTTCGACGATCAGATTTGCGACCGCAAGATGAAACCTGGCGGCAACCTGCGCCGGCGAAGCTCCGTCGAGCATGTCCTCCACCGCCAGCCGAATTAGTGGTTCGCATTTAATGGTACCATCGGCCGCAATGTCGAAATCGTATGATTCGCTCGCGCTTTGATCGGCTATCGATTCTAATTCTATCGCCGCCTGTCCCTCGTAATTGACCGTGCTTCGCAGTCCCAGCAAAGCAGAAACAGCATCGAAAAGCCGGCCCATGCTGGATGTTTCCGGGCTGTTCGTTTTGGTGTTGATCATGCTCCGTAGAGTGTTCCACTCCGCCGGGTTCAGATCCTCGACAAACGGCAGCTTCAAATCTACAAAGTTATCCCCAAAGGTCCGGTGTAGGTAAGTGGAAGCGAGGCGCCAGGGCTCACGGATCGCCTTTGCGCCGCCCGGCATCGGAATGTAATCTAGATGCGCGATTCTCTCAGCGTGCCGAAGGTCGGCAACGAAAAATTCACCACCCCATAATTTTCCGTCCGTTCCAAAACCGAGTCCGTCCATCGCAACGCCGATGACTTCGCCTTCACAATCGTTGTCGGCGATACAACTGGCGATATGCGCATGGTGATGCTGTACTCCGATCCGCGTTTCGATCGCGTCGCAGGCGAGCGCGTATTTTGTCGACAGATATTCCGGGTGAAGATCGTACGCGATAACGTCCGGTTTGAGATCGAAGAGCGTCTTGAAGTGCTCGATGCCATCGGTGAACGACTGAAGAGTTTCGAGGTTCTCTAGATCACCGATGTGATGTGAAACGTACGCGTGATGCCCGCGCGTCAGGCAGAACGTGTTCTTGAGCTCGGCGCCGCACGCTAGTATCTGCGATTTGAATTTCGCAGACGTCGTGATCGGCGCGGGTGCGAACCCACGTGAGCGACGGACAAAGACTGCGGATT
>JBKKAS010000011.1:0-2281 GCA_046714595.1 Pyrinomonadaceae bacterium
ATAACGGTTACGAGCGTTGTGTCGAATATCGGGACGAACAATATCAGTACCGGCACAGCGAGGATCGAAAATATTCCGCGCGATCTTCCGCCGGCCTGACCCAGAAGCACCGAGCTTGCCAGCAGGAAACCGACGAACATCGAGCCGCAGTCGCCCATAAAGATCGACGCCGGATTGAAATTGAAGATCAAAAAACCGATCAGGGCACCGAGGAACACGGCAACGAATAGCAGCTCATTGATCTGCCCGTTGAATGCGAAACCGATCGCAAGCGAGAGCGAGGCGATGGCGGCGATGCCGGCGGCAAGGCCATCCATGTTATCGAGCAAATTTATCGCGTTGGTGATACCGATCAGCCAAAAGACGGTGATCCAGATATCGACAAGCTCATACCCGGTGATCGGAAGCTTCGGGCCCAGGCCGACGACAATAACAGCGCCGATCAGTTGGCCGATCAGCTTTTGATACGGCTTAATATTTAGAACGTCGTCAAGAAGACCGACGAGGAACAGAAATGTGCTCGCCCCGATAATGATCAACGACTCGGTCGTTTTCGGAACGAACGCGGCGTACGCCAGCATCGTCGTCAGAAAAATTGCGACGCCGCCCATCATGGCCGTGGGACGTTTGTGCCAACGGTCGGATTTTGGCTTGGCGACGAATCCGGTTCGATGAGCAAGTTCGCGCACACCATACGTGAGCCCGGCGGCGATCAAAAGGCTGACCGCACCCACGGCAAACGGATTTGCGAAAATCTGCTCCATAGAACTAGTTTGTATCTATTAATCTCGGGTAATGGTTCAGTTTGCATTCCACGCGCGCGGAGGGCATATTCGACGCCGTGCAATCAGTGGCTTCTGCTTTTCTTATTCCGCGTCTTCTCCGTGTTTTCCGTGTATTCCGTGGTTATCTTACAGGGCAAGAACCACCGAAGACACGGAATGCACGGAATAACACGGAACAAGAATCAGCCATTTCTCATAGTGAACCACCACTTAACCTTCGGTAAAGCTGCTTTATATCGTCGATCAGCCGACTCCTGGAGTACTCCGCTTTCACGAACAATAGCCCATCATCCGCCAAACTTTCCCGTAATTTTTCATTTTTCGCCAAATAAATCAACCCTTTTGTGTAAGTGTCCACGCTGCGGTCAGGAACTGCAACACCTCGCGAGCAGACTCGAAAAGCATCTTTTTCCTCGACAGGCGGGCCGAGCAGATCATTCACCCCGCCGACAAGCGTCGATATAACGGGGCGTCGGGCTGCCATCGCTTCGATCAGCGAAAGTGGCGTACCCTCGTTAAGTGACGTTAACGCCACGATGTCGAGGCCGGCATAAACCGCTTCGATATCAGTGCGATTTCCCAGAAATACGGTCGAACTACCGAGATCGAGATCGGCAGCTTCCTGCTCAAGGCTTCGCCGTAAATGTCCGTCGCCGACGATCACGAAACGCAGTCGTGGTGCGTCCGCTGCGGCGGTCCGCCGGACCTGGGCCGCCACCCCTAAATACATCGAAACATCTTTTATTTCCGTAAGCCGGCCGACAAACCCCACCAATATCTCGTCATCGCTTACGCCGATCTCGGCTCTGAAATCTCGTCTCTTCGCACCGGAATCGCTAAACGCCTCGACGTCGATGCCAAGCGGGATGATCTCAAACTGTTCCTGCCGGCCGACGCCGAAGTCCTCGTGTATCTCGCGAAACTGCTGCTGCGAAATGACGATAATCTTGTCGGTAGCGAATCTCGCCAGCAGTCTTTCGATCGTGATGAAGACACGCGTTTTTAGGGGGCCATAGTAGCTGTGAAAGACGTGCCCGTGGAATGTATGAACGATGCGGACACCGCGACCGCCCGGCGTCAGCCATTTGTAGAGGAAGGCAGCGATCCGCCCGACCGTACCCGCCTTTGCCGTGTGTGTGTGAATTATGTCCGGCTTCCGGCGCCTGATCTCGCCGAGAATTTTGAAGAGCGAGACGATGTCTTTTAATGACAATTCGCGACTCATCTGCTCCACGAACACGGGCTTTACGCCGTGCTCGTCGGCGATGTAGTTCATATTCCCTTCGCCCGCGGGAACAGTACCGGCGATCAGCGTCGACTCGAACTCGTCGTCGTTCAAGTGCTCGGTCAGCCACACGACATGTCGCGCCGGTCCGCCGACATTGAGGCGCGCGATGATGCGAAGGATCTTCATTCTTAGAAGGGACGAGGGACAAGTGCTTACAAGGGACGAGTGACGTGTGACGAGTGACAAGCGAAGAGCGACGGCCTTATCA
>JBKKAS010000012.1:0-1674 GCA_046714595.1 Pyrinomonadaceae bacterium
TTAATATCCATGCCGCTCATCGACGACGCGACAACAAAACATTTCTCTCTCGACGAGACTCACGAGCGGCGCTCGAACTCCAGGAGCGATCCGTCATCAGCCGCGTCTTGTTAAAGAACGCCGGCGGCACGATCACGCTCTTTGCCTTTGACCAGGGCGAAGGCCTCAGTGAGCACAAGACGCCATACGATGCATTCGTCACCGTGGTCGAAGGCACGACGCGCATCCGAATCGCCGACCGGGAACACACGCTCAACGCCGGCGACTCGATCCTTCTCCCCGCCAACATCCCGCACGCCGTCGACGCCATCACGAAATTCAAAATGCTCCTCGTCATGATCAAAGCGCCAAAAACAGAAAGCAGTAGGCAGTAGGCAGAAAGCAGTAGACGTACCTCTTACTGCTTCTGCCTTCTGCCTTCTGCCTTCTGCCTTCTGCCTGCCTTTGACTCCACCGATTTGCTCGCGCTAGTATTCGCCCACCATGATGACACCCGACACACACATCCGAGTATCGATCCTCGAGCGGCTCGTGCCCTCGTTTGCATTCACGCTCGCGGCGATCAGCGGTGCGGTTGGCGGTCTGATGGTCTTCAGACTCTTTTCGAGTCTCCGACAATCTGAGAACGCCGGTTACGCCGCGATCTTCGGCGGTGTGGCCGAGATCGAACTTGTCATCGCAGTCGTGCTGGTCTTCGCGGCCGTGCTGTGTGCGATCGGGATTATTGTTTCGGTGATCAGGTTGTTTACAACGAATACGACCGCCTCGCCGCCGGGCGTTTTATTCCTAATGACCGGCCTGCTCAGCCTCGTGCCGGCATTTGTTCTCCATTACGCTTTACGTTTGATAAAGGAGGTCGTGAGCTCGCCGAATCCGGTGGACGGTGGTATTTCCGCGGTTGCTGACACGATCTCGGCCGTGTCGTATTTCGCGATTGGAGCCGCTTGCGTTATCGCGCTCGTTCTGTTCGCGTTCTCGTTCATTCCTTTTCGGTCGCGCGCCGGCAGAAAGGCGTCGCCGCTCGTCTGCCTCTTGCTTGTCGAGATCCTCATCGCTGTCCTGATCGGTATCTATTTCTGGGACGCTCGCACCTCGATTACGGAGCGAGACAAGGACCGAGATTTCTATCCGAAAACTTCATCGAGCGATTCTTCGTTCGAAACTCCGGATGCGAACAGCAACGACAACGGTCTCGATAGTATCCCGCCCGCCATCCGTAACACATACGAGAGCGCCGTTAACAGTCCAAGCGCGAACTCGCGAAGCAAGACGATCTCCGGCGGTGTTCTGAACGGTAAGGCGCTCAGCCTGCCGCAGCCCCCGTATCCGCCGGCCGCCCGCGCGGTCAACGCGACCGGGAGCGTCTCGGTTCAAGTGTTGGTTGATGAGAAAGGATCAGTCGTATCGGCAACCGCGCTCAGCGGCCATCCTCTGCTTCGCTCCGCCGCGGTCCAGGCCGCCCGCCAGGCCCGATTCGCACCGACAAAACTTTCCGGCCAGCCAGTGAAAGTGAACGGCGTTTTGACTTTCAATTTTTCAGGGCAGTAAGGATTGCGGAATGTGGAAATCCGCAATCTAAAATCTAAAATCCAAAATCTAAAATCTAAAATCGCAATAGCTCCCCTCCTTGTCTAAGGAGGGGTGGGAGGATCTAGCTCCCCTCCTGTCTTAGGA
>JBKKAS010000013.1:0-1918 GCA_046714595.1 Pyrinomonadaceae bacterium
GACTGCGCCATACTCCATCCCGCCGAACTGAACAGACTTCAAACTTCCGGCGATGTTTGCCGGCAGAACGAGAACGAAAAAGACGATCAGTGATATAGACGCGAGACGCGCCGTCTTGTCCCACAACAATCCGACCACGGCGAGCAGTTCACACACGCCGGTGAAATAGACCAGCTCGCGTTTGGCGGGCATAAAGTCTGGCATCACTTCGATCATTTGCTGCGTGTTTGTGAAATGCGAGATGCCGGTGACGACCAGCATTACCGCCATCGATGCCCGGCCGATAAACGAAAGACCCAGCCGGCGACCGAGCAAGAATCGATCGATCAGATAAAGAACTGCAAACGTCCCAAGCAAGAAAATCAACGGCGCCATAATTTGCAATCTCCGGGATTGTGAATATTAATCAAAGACTAACTTGAATATTATGAAAATCAAACTTTCTCCCCTTACTGCATTTCTATTCACGACGCTGTGCGCTTGCACGGAAAGGACCGGAAATAACACGGCTCCGACCTCTCCTAAGCCGGCTGCGACGGCATCGCCGACCTCTTCTCCAACGTCTGACGCAACCACAGTCTCGCCCAAGAACGGCGACTATGACGGCAAGGGAGTCGTTACGAAGGTCGATCTCAAAATTGGCTCGGTCGAGCTAGACCACGAGGACATCCCGGGCGTAATGCCACCGATGAAGATGGAATTCTACGTGTCGGACAAAAAGCTGCTCGACGGGCTAAATGTTGGGGACCGCGTCGATTTTGTCCTTCGGTACAAGGACCACACCGAGACGGTCGTTAATATCAAGAAAGCTAAATGACCATCGCGTTCTGCAAATTTCACGGCTTCGGTAACGACTACATCGTCATCGACCGAGATGCGATCCCCGGATCCGAGGCGCTGCCCGATCTCGCGCGAGCTATGTGCATGCGCAACACGGGTGTCGGTGCGGACGGCATCGCCGTGATCGAAAAACTTGTGGGCGACGACGAGGCAGATTACTTCTGCGAGATCGTCAACCCGGACGGAAGCGTCGCCGGATTTTCGGGAAACGGCACGCGGTGCGCAGTCGCTTGTCTCTATTATCGCTCGCTTTGGCGTCAGCCCGCGCTCCGTCTGAAAACGCGCAGCGGCATCAAGAACTACAGTCTTATCGAGCGGGTCGCCGAAGGTCATTACTGGTTCGAGGCCGAGATCGGAAAACCGAAATTCGCGGCCGATGAGGTGCCCGTTGCCGGCGATAAGAGCGACGCGGTCGTCGAGCGTGAGATCGATGTGGACGATCGAACGTTCCGGTTCTCGGGAGTCAATGTCGGCAATCCGGTCGCCTGTGTCTTTGTCGACGATTTCGATTTCGACTGGCGACGTTACGGTCGCGTGATGGAAAATCACGAAATGTTTCCCGAGCGTGCAAACATCGTTTTTGTAAAAGTGCTTGACAACGAAAATATCGAATTGCGGATATGGGAACGCGGCGCGGGAGAGACCTCCGCATCGGGAACATGTTCGAGCGCCGCCGCGGTCCTTTCTGCTTTCACCGGAAAAACCAGCCGAACCGTTTCGGTGCTTTCTCCTGGCGGCACCACCGAAGTCCACTGGCGTGACGACGGCGAGATTCTTATCACCGGACGAGCAGACCTGGTCTTCTGCGGTGAATGGCCTTTGTCAGAAGGCAGAAGGCAGTAGGCAGAAGGCAAGTAGGACGCCTAAAAAATCCCCCTCCGCAAAATCCACTTACACGGACTCCTTCACCGCTTTCTCTCGGTAATCGAAAATGTAATCGAGCTGCCGCACAACGAAGAAGTGCGCGATGTCGCCAAGCGGCTCAAAGGGTAAACGGTAGCGGACCTCGTCCTCGATCAGCGTTTGCTTCTGACCCAAGTCGGTAAAACTGTGGCGGTGTATCCACTGCTTGTAAGGA
>JBKKAS010000014.1:0-23497 GCA_046714595.1 Pyrinomonadaceae bacterium
GCTCAAACCTTCTTCAGACCGATCAGCTTTACGACGGTCTCGAGGCGTCGGTCGAACTCTACACACGAGTTTCGGGTGGATTCCAGGTCGGCAAGAATCGTGGGCCGAAAGCTCCGCCGCTTTTCATATTCGAGATATCGGGCAGCGATGAGGACCGGACAAAGAAACCAGTCGTCGTTTGGTGGTTCGTCTCGGGCCGTCAGGCACAACACATTATCAGCTACTACAAAGACCGATTCGATCGAGGTACTCGCTTCGTCGCTTACGGCCGGTGGGAGTGGGACTCGCGTCGAAACACGTTCGCTCTGAACATCAAAAAGCCTGACGAGCTTGAGGTGCTGCCAGATTTGTCAGAACCGCTTTCGATAGCGAACGGTTTCCTGCAGCAGGAAGATCGCGGTCACAACGACCTGGGCATCTCAAGTCAACCGCCCGCGACGGCCGGCGGTGCTGACCCGGACGAGTCCGACGAAACTACCGACCCCGCGTTCGCGATGATCCACACCGCACGTCGCGTCCCCGTTTATCGAAAGCTCGGCCCGTTCATGACGAAACGGCTGCGGGAAATAATCTTCGGAGTTATTCAAGATCTCGATCGCGCATCGGTCGCTGAGAACCTGCCATCTGAACTTCTCAAAGAACAACATTTGATACCGCGAGCGCAGGCCCTGTCCGAGATCCATTTTCCGCCTGAGGATTCGACGATCCTCGAGTACGAAACGTTTCGAAGCCGGGCCCAACGCCGCCTCATCTTCGAAGAATTTTTCTGGCTGGTATTCGCGCTGACTCTGATTCGAGGTGAGCGGAAAAAAGAGCCGAAGGGCACCGTGATCGAGATGCCGCCCGTGATCACCCAACGGATGAAACGGCTCGCGCCGTTCGAGTTGACCGATGCGCAGTCGCGGGTCATTCAAAAAATAATCGACGATATGACCTCGGATGCGCCGATGAATCGGCTCGTGCAGGGGGACGTCGGCAGTGGGAAGACGATCGTTGCATTCATGGCAATGTTCGCCGCCATCGAGAACGGCTATCAGGCGGCCCTAATGGCGCCGACCGAGATCCTCGCCGAGCAACATGCGCGCAATGCCGAGAGGATCTTCGAGAAAACGTCTTACAAGATCGGTCTGCTAAAGGGCAGCATGCGGGCGGCCGAAAAACGAAAAGTGCACGAGTCGATTGCGACCGGTGACACGCAGATCGTAATCGGTACTCACGCGATAATTCAGGACGCCGTAAAGTTCGATAATCTCGGCCTGGCCGTGATAGACGAACAGCATCGTTTCGGAGTACTTCAGCGATCGGCTCTGCGGGCCTATGGATACAATCCAGACATCCTGGTAATGACGGCGACGCCGATTCCCCGTTCGCTCGCGATGACCGTTTATGGCGACCTCGACGTTTCGGTCATCGACGAACTGCCGCCGGGACGAACACCGATAAAGACAGTCGTGGTGGGTGAAGATCAACGCGACGGCGTGTATCGCGGCATCGCGCGTGAGATCGAGCGTGGCCGTCAGGTTTTTGTCGTCTATCCGCTGATCGAAGAATCGGAAAAGGTCGACCTAAAGGCCGCGACGAGAATGTTCGAAGAGATTCGGGACCACGTCTTCCCTAATTTTCGTGTCGGCCTTTTGCATGGCAAGATGAAACCCGCTGACAAGGACGACATAATGCGCGAGTTCGTATCCGGCAAGTTGAACATTCTGGTTTCGACAACGGTGATCGAAGTCGGTGTGGATGTACCCAACGCTTCGCTCATGGTCATCGAGCATGCCGAGCGATTTGGGCTTTCACAGCTTCATCAGCTGCGGGGCCGTGTAGGGCGCGGTGCCGAGCAAAGTTTTTGCGTCCTGCTCACGGGCGATAAAAAAACTGCGGTCGCAAAAGAGCGGCTCGGGATAATGGAAGAGACGAGCGACGGATTCAGGATCGCCGAAAGGGACCTTGAACTGCGCGGCCAGGGCGAGATTCTGGGGACGAGGCAGTCGGGGATCCAATCCTTCAAAATCGCTAATTTGATCCGGGACATTGAGATCCTGGATGAAGCCCGCCGGACAGCGGAAAACTACCTCGGCCCAAAGCGGAAAACCAAAGAAACCTCGGTGCTCATTCGACAAGTAAAAGAAAACCCCCGATTTGGGCTCGCAAACGTTGGGTAATAATTCTTTTCTCTAGCTTTTTCTTATTGATTTAGTTATATTTACCTGCAGTTTTACCCTATATCTCGAGCCGAAATTAAATGTTCCAGGTCGGTGCTCGGCCTAAAACACACACCAGCGGCTGACGACGTGACGCACTCGGGCGAATCAAGCCAGGCCTGTTTTAAAAGAAAGCGAGATGGAAAATCGACGCCCTCCCCGATTTAACTCATCCGGCCGGAAGCCTTATTTCGACCAGGGCGGGAGTGCGCCTTATCGCGGCGGAACGCCCGCGAGCGATGGTCGCGGCACAAGCCCCAAGCGACCAGCTCGCAGCGGTGAGGGACGGGATCCTGGCGAGCGAAGCCGCGGACCCGGACGCGTTGATGGCAAACGTTTTGGTCAGAACCGGTTTGATGGGAGAAAAGGCGACAACCGCGCTCGTCCATCCGGGCCCGCGAAACGCGGTCCAGTCGAGGGAGAGATCAAGATCACGTCCGATGCCCAGATCACGGATGGCAAGTTGCGCGGTAAGACACTGCTCAACTCGGTTTCGCCGCACGCGGTTCCAACTACGCGAAGGCTTCGTGAGATCGCGTTCAAAACTATCTCGCGGCGTGTTAAGGCCGCGCGGGTTCTCGATCTCGGTGCGGGTTCGGGAACGATCGGTCTTGAAGCCATTTCACGCGGGGCAATGCTCGCGACCTTTATCGAGAGGTCTGCCCGAACGTGTACTGTCCTGCGGCGGAATCTATCGGAGATGGGAATCAAGGACGGTCACGGCCAGGTTTTCGAAGAAGAGATCATTCCATTCCTGAAAAAGGCGTCTCGTCGCAAACGATCGTGGGACATCGTCTATTTCGATCTTCCGGCCGGCAATGAACACTCTGCCATTCTGGATCACCTCAGCCGAAGCTCAACGATCAAAACCGGCGGCCTCCTTCTTATGCAACATCCTTCCGCCGAAACTTACCCCGACATTATAAGTAGTCTCAAACGCTGGCGCACGATCGACCAAGGCGAAACAATTCTCAGCATCTATGAGAGAATGTAGATCGTTTTCACAGCCGATCTATTCTCACTCTCGGTCGTTGAAGCTCCTTACATTTTATGCGCATCATTGCCGGCGAGTTTCGCGGCCGTGTATTAAAGAGTCCCACGGACAACAGGACGCGGCCGACCTCAGACAAGCTTCGCGAGACAATTTTTAACATACTCGCGCCGAAGATCGGCGAAGACACGCGCCTGCTGGATCTATGTGCCGGAACCGGAGCGATCGGTATCGAGGCTCTCTCACGCGGCGCAGAGTTTGTAACGTTTGTCGATAAATCCCGCAAGGCCTGCGCACTGATCGAAGAGAATCTCGATCTTCTCCATATAGAAGAATCAAAGACCGAGGTCGTGGCCCTTCCGGCTGAGAACTTTTCCGGGCGCGAACACTCGCCTGGATGGGACATCGCTTTTTACGATCCGCCGTACGACACCGATTACTCACTCGTGCTTTTCGATTTTGGAGCGGATGGGTCGAAACTTCTTCGCGACGACGGCTTGTTGATCGCCGAACATCACTCAAAGAAAGTGTTGCCCGATGCCTACGGTATCCTTCGGCGGTGGCGCCTGCTCAAGCAGGGCGAAACGTGTCTAAGTTTTTATGAACGAAACTAGTTTTGACTCCCGGCTTTAGCTGGCTCCACGCTTGCAAGCGGGACCAAAACGGCAGCCTGAAGGCGGGCTCAAAACATGAAGATTTTCGTTTGGCTAATTTTGTGTTTGATCTGGGGCACGACGTGGATCTTCATTAAGATCGGTCTCGAAGATCTTCCGCCGATAACGTTTGCGGCGGCGCGTTTTCTTCTCGCCGTTGTTATTCTTCTACCGATCATCTGGATCCGCGAGCTTCCATGGCCGCGTTCGGCCAGCGAATGGAAGTTGATCGGGCTCACGGGTTTTCTCCAGTTTTCGTTCAACTACAGCACCGTCTTTTGGGCTGAGCAGTACATTACGTCGGGGCTCGCCGCCGTTCTGCAGGCGATGATCACCGTTTTTGGACTTTTGCTCGCATGGATCTTCTTGCCGGCTGAAAGGATTACGCGACTAAAGATCTTCGCGGTTGGCATTGGGATCATCGGCGTCGCCGTCATCTTCATCGAGCAGCTTCGCATCGAAAGTGTAATGGCATTCGCGGGTTGCGTCGCTATCGTCGCCGGAGCATACGCCGCGGCGCAGGCGTCAATACTTATTAAGGCTCGCGGAAGTTCGCTTCACCCTGCCAGCCTCGTCTGTACGCAGATGATCTGCGGCCTGCCGGCGCTCGTTATCTATGCGCTCGTCGTTGAAGGAAATCCATTAACGTTCAACTGGACCTGGAGGGCCGTCGCGTGTGTTCTCTATCTTACGGGGCTCGGCACGATCGCAGCATTTTGGCTTTACTATTGGCTTTTAAGTAAAATCGAATCGACAAAGGCGATGATGATCTCTCTAGTCACACCGCTGATCGCCGTGATCATCGGTGCGATCGTTCTTGGCGAACGCCTGCCCCCGCAGACGCTCTTGGGCGGTATCCTGATCATCGCGAGTATCGGCTTGATTGTAATCAAGAGGAAGAAAGTGACGAGTGACGAGTGACGAGCGACGGGTCACGAGTTCCAGCTTTAACTCGTCACTCATCACTCATCACTCGTCACTTGCGTTATCACTATGCAGTTCAAATTCACAACAGCCGGCGAATCTCACGGCAAAGCACTTGTCACCATAGTCGAAGGTGTGCCGGCGGGGCTGCCGATCGACATCGAGCTCGTGAACCATGAGCTTTGGCGCCGGCAGCAGGGTTACGGACGCGGCGGACGGATGAAGATCGAGAAGGACGAAGTCGAGGTCATATCCGGCGTTCGTCACGGCCGGGCGCTCGGCTCACCGATCGCGTTGATCATCAAGAATCGCGATTTCGTACATTGGCAAGATGTAATGTCGGCCGAGGCTCTCGACGATGAGCCAAAGAATCCACGCGTGGTTACGCGTCCGCGTCCGGGCCACGCCGATCTTGCGGGCGGGCAGAAGACCGGAGCACGCGATCTCCGAAATGTTTTGGAAAGGGCGTCGGCGCGCGAAACGGCCGCTCGGGTTGCTGCAGGTGCGATCGCGAAGCAGTTACTCGCCGAGTTCGGCGTCGAGATCAAAAGTCACATTATAAAACTCGGAAGCGTTCCCGAATCTCCGCTCGAAAAATCGTGGGACGAGATCTGCGCGATCGCTTCAGATTCGCCGCTCAACTGCGCTGACAGTGACACTCAGACCGCGATGATGCAGTTGATCGACGATGTAAAAGAAAAAGGCGATACGCTTGGCGGAATATTCGAGGTCGTCGCGAAAGGGATCGTGACGGGTCTCGGCTCGCATACGTCGTGGAGCGAAAAGCTGGATGGCCGCCTCGCCCAGGCTTTTATGTCGATCCACGCGGTGAAGGCAGTCGAGATCGGAACGGGCGTCTCGAACGCCGGCAGTCCCGGCTCCGAAGTCCACGATGAGATCTTCTATGAGACAGAAGGCGAGAGACAGGAGACAGGAGGATTACAGGACGCGTCTCCCGTCTCCAGTCTCCCGTCTCGGTTTGTCCGCAGGACAAACAACGCCGGCGGACTCGAAGGCGGCATCACCAACGGCGAGGAACTGCGCGTCCGAGGCTATCTTAAACCGATCTCCACTCTCAAGAAACCGCTCCGCTCTGTCGATATCGACACCAAGCAAGCCAGTGAAGCAGCCTACGAGCGTTCCGACGTTACGGTCGTTCCGGCAGCAGGCGTGATCGGTGAGTCTATGCTCGCGATCGTCCTCGCAAATGCCATGCGCGAAAAATTCGGCGGCGATTCGATCCACGAGATGAAAAGGAATTTTGACGGCTACGTCGCGGAGCTTGAGCGATATTGATGAGAGCCGTATCATCCGAGTTTACTTCCCGACATCACGTCGATACTGCATTCCCTTCCACGAGATGAGCTTCGCAGCTGTGTAGGCGGAATCGAGTGCGTTGTGGAGACTGCCGCCGATCGCGGTGACGCCGAGAACGCGTCCTCCCGCAGTTATGAATTCTCCCTCATCACCTTTTGCGGTGCCCGCGTGAAAGATCGTGACATTAGCGATTTGCCCGAACATATCCAACCCACCGATAACATCGCCCGTACGCGGTTTTTGCGGATAGCCCTCCGCGGCGAGAACAACGCACGCGGAATTGCCGCTTCGCCATTCGATCTGCGTGTCCGTTAGCTTACCGTGCAGCATTGCTTCGCAAATGTCGACCAGGTCCGTTTCAAGCCGGACCAATATCGCCTGCGTTTCGGGATCGCCGAATCGGACATTGAACTCCAGCAGTTTTGGCCCGCCCTCGGTCAACATCAGACCAAGAAACAGAATTCCGCGAAACGGAAAGTTCTCGCCGATACAGCCGCCCAGTGTAGGCTCGATCATCTCCGCGATGATCTGTTGAGTTTGCGATGCCGTCAACAGCGTTGCGTCGGTGATCGTCCCCATCCCTCCGGTGTTTGGCCCCGTATCGCCCTCGCCGATGCGTTTATGATCGCGGACCGGCGGCATTAGCGCGAAGTTCTCGCCGTCGGCGAACATCAGGAGCGACACTTCCCTGCCGTCGAGAAACTCTTCGAGCACGATCTTCTCCGCCGCGGCGGGCCCGACGAGATCGGCCATAGCACCTATTGCCTTGATCGCTTCCTCGCGATCTCGCGCAACTACCACACCTTTGCCGGCTGCCAGCCCGTCGGCTTTAACAACAACGGGGGAACTTTCAGCGCCGAAATGACCCGACTCCAAAACTTCGATGGCTTCCGCCGGCGAAAATACGGTCTGGAACTTTGCTGTCGGTATCCCATGCCGCAGCATGAAATCCTTTGCGAACGCCTTACTGGCCTCGAGTCGTGCCGCGCTTTCCGACGCACCGATTATCCTTAAACCTCGCTTTTCGAATTCGTCGACGATGCCGAGCGCAAGCGGTGTCTCACCGCCTACAAAGGTTAGATCTATAGATTCACCCGCAGCAAAATCGGCAAGGCCGGTGATATTTTCCGCCTTGATCGCGACGCATTCTGCAATTGCCCCAATTCCCGCATTACCCGGCGCGCAAAATAATTTTGTGAGCCGCGTGCTACGCGCAAATGCATGGCAGAGGGCGTGTTCGCGACCGCCCGAACCGATCACCAGGATCTTCATAATTTCTTTATCAATGCGATGTGAATGATATATAATTCAGGACGGCCGCCTTGACAGAGCAAACCGACAGTAATATGGTCGAAAAACGCATCCTGCTCAGCACTGGCGTCCGATCTTAACGGAAATTCTATCGTAGAATTTACTATAAAGTTTTTGGTTTATCGAATTTTGGATTCTTGACCGCCTGTGAACGGATGAGCTCCCGGCGATACGTTCTGCAGCGACCGGCGGGGTCACAAGCCGACGGATCAACAGCACGACAAGGAGGGTCCCGTAATGTCCGAAAGTGAATTGACAGGGACGGAAGTTGCCTCGGAAACGGCACTCACCGCCGAATTTAATGACCAGACAATTCTCTGCATCGATTGCGGGAGCAATTTCGTCTGGACCATTGGAGAACAGGCGTTCTTCCGCGATAAGAAACTACAGAATCCCCCAAAGCGTTGTAAGGAATGTAAGCAGGCCAAGAATGAGCGGCTCGCAGCGATTGCGTCGGCCCAGGCTTCAGGAGTCAGGCAGCGTATTGAAGTGGCGGTGAACTGCGCTAAGTGCGGCGAGACGACCACGGTCCCATTTTATCCCTCGCAGGGGCGCCCGGTGTACTGCCGCTCGTGCTTTCTCGAAATGAATCCGTCGCTCCTCAATGGCAACGGGAAAACGTAGGAAAGGAGAAAGAAGAAAGGATAAGTGAGAGGTGATTTCTCCTTTCTCCTTTCTCCTTTCGCCTTTCTGCGGCGAGCAGTGCGATCCCGGGCTGGTAACCCGCGCGTCGAAAAGTAATCGACGCCGGTTAGATACATCACCTTCCACCACGGAATCTCGTGATGGCAACCCTCAGGTTCGTGAGGACCTTCGATCTCCTCGACCTCATTAAACAGCCAGCGTGAAAACTGGCTGCGGCTTTTTTTCTTCATTCAGAGAAAACGAAAAAAATGCGGAAACGAGAACATCTCCGCCTTCCACAAGTTCGAATGGTTTGTCTGCTGCTCTTACCTTGACCACCTGACCGTCTCGTCTCAAATCCAGAGAACGGTTACAGTTTACGCCTCCGAAAATTGAGCTCAAGCTAAAAAATGCCTGTTGGGATTTAAAAAGATTAAGGGCGGCGTCTCCCACTCCGCCGCCCATTTTGGTCACAAGTCCTCACCCCTCGTGACCGGATGTTCACCGGGGAGGTGAACAGTTCCGATTATGCATAAAGTGTACGAAATTGCAACAAAGTTCTCTGAGCGTCTTTACTCGTCAAAGCCTGAGAAACTCGTCCACGAGTTCGTGAAGTTATCGATTGTCAGGCCGCCGATTATCGCACGCTTATCTCCCCGATCAGACTCGACGAAAATCGAATATTCGCCCTTTGGGATTCTCGCGCCGACGCGCACTTCGAAGCTGATGACACCTAACTCGTCGCCGTAGTCGAGGGTTCGCATTGTCCCGTCAACGACGGAAAGATGGGGTGAAGTGAAGCTGACGGAAAGCTTTTTCGGATCGAAATTCCGGCCGCCTAGATAAACAGTGTACGAACGGCCGGGCGAAAGCGACACTGCCATCTCGGACAATTGGCCATTAAAGCCTATGTAATTAAGGTCGAGATCACGCAAGCCTGACGACGCCCTCGCGCTTATTGTCGTCGTCTCGCCATTCACTACCAAAACGTCACCGATCTCCCGAACGGGCACCGCATTTTTTGTACGGCCAAGTTCCTGGGCGAAAAGCCGATATCTTCCGGCGTTTACACCTGCAAAGCGGATCTCTCCATCGGGCGCCGCCTTTGTGCTGCCGTGAACACGGCCGTCCGAATCTTCGATCCAGACCTGCATGTCTCGCGCCTGCTTCCCGCTACTCGTGACGCGTCCCTCAATGGTTCCGCAACAGTCGACTGTCTCACCGCGTACGCCGTAGATCGCCCGGACAGCAGCGACATCGTCCGCTGACAATGTTCGTGAGCTAAAGTTTTGGAGTCCGAACACGCCATTCTTGCCGTAGCTCGCATGCATCGTCGAACCAAGTACCGGCGAGTGTGCCAATCCAAGTAGGTGGCCGATCTCGTGGGTAATTGTCGACTCGAGATCGAAGGTGCCGAGGGTGCCATCCGTCGAAAACTGCTGGTATGGGTTCAAGACAATGTCGGCTTCGGTTATGATCCCGCGATTGTAAAAAACGCGGGTTGTTGCGGCTGCATTCTCAGGATCTTTCGCAAACAGCAGAACGTTCTCCGCCGTCTGGGCGATCGTGATAAGGCTTACGCCGTCACCTGCGACACCTGATGGGCTCGCGCTCAATTTCTCTGAGCTGACCTGCTGAAAATCAATGTCCGCTGCGCGTGACCATGTTTCGATGCTACGCACGATCGCACCCGCTACATCACTGTCCTTTTTTATGTTCGAGCTTTCGCGAAGCAGCGAGGCCGAAATCGCAATCCGTATCGGACCGGATCTCCATCGCAGATTTGTCACAGCCTCGTCGCCGGCGAGAAAAGCAGAGTTTGCCAAGACGGACGAAACCAGCGATAGCGATGCCAATACGATATTTCGGAATCGACGCATCATAAAAACTACTGTTCCGAGATGAAACCCTCGATATTTTCGCGATCTACGTGTTCGAGGTCCGCGAAGGCGACCACCAGAAGCAGCGCGACCAGCGACAGGGTCGCGAGTACGTACAAGATGGCGATCTGCTCCAGATAAATAAGGGTTCCGATAACACTTGCGACCGCCACCAGCCACACGAGAGCTACCGACCGCCGACCTAATTTCCGCTGTTTACTTGCCATAAAGATCGAATCCCGCCAAGTGCGGGAACTGGTGTCTACGATGCTATTGAACCAAATTTCGGTGGTTTCGACAATCCAAAACTTGTGAAACCGGGCTTAATCAATGACGCGGAGAGGAAGATTCGCTAGTGCGACACCCCTCGACAGGTCGTTGTCGATCACCGGCGGCCGGGTACGTGACGGTTTACCTCTCTGCGGAACGTCAACGATGTCGAACGGCTTCAAAACGAGATCCTCAACTTGCCCGGCCGTGATCTTCCTAAGGTCCGCCTCGATCCGTTTGGTCTCCCGTCCTTCCCGGCGAAAAATAATGATGTTACCGTTTACGTCTTTCGAAAGTCCGCCGGCCATAGCTATCACGCGAGACAAGGTAAGCTGGTTTCGCAGCGAGATCTGCTGTGGAGTATTCACGCCGCCGATCACATACACCGGAAACGCCTCCGACACGGTGACAATGTCTCCGCTAAGGATACGCGGATTCGCCGACGCCTCGCCCCGAAGAATGTCAGCAATTTTAACACTGAAAGTCTCGGCGCCGCCCGGCTGACTTGCCTTAACAAACTCGGCCCCGGGGGTCTTTTTGGAATCGAAGCAGCTGAGATTAGCGGGGCGGAAAATAGCGATCTCACCGCTGGAACGATCCGTGATCCCGCCCGACAAGATCAAAAGCTCATTCAGATATACCGGCCTCTTAATTTGGAATCGTTGTGGTGAACGGACAGCGCCGCTCAGGAATGCAACGGCTCGATTGGAGCGGTCCAGTATCCGGACGGTAACTTTCGGGTCGCGAAGTGTCTTGGCGTATTCTTTTTCGATCGACACGGACAGGCCTTCCTCGCTCTGGCACAACGCATAGATCTGCTGCTCCAAGTAGTCGAGACCGTCAAGATACCCCTCCGGGGTTAGCGTGCCGCGCCAATCGTATTCGAAGCTGCCGATGACATCGATCTCGATCAGATCCCCAAAATGCACAAGATCAGACCGCGAAGTAGCTCCGCTCTGCGCAAAGTCCGAGAGCGCCAGGACAAGCAAAAGAAAAATCGATGTGAATTGATGCAGTATGGGTCTTCGCACTACTCTAATACTACTTACCTTCAAATTAACCGCTATCTGCCTGCCGCTCTTTTCGCTTTCGCGGCCGAGCCCCTTTGGTAGTCACGGTTCCGGGTACGGCAAATCCCTTGAACTCGAGATTACACTTGTCGCAAAGAAGGTGGTACCGAAAGAGGACCTTCGACCACAAAGGTGTTGGTCGATAGCCACGTCGAATACGTGAACTCCGGCATTTTGGACATCGCTGCGAAATCATTTTTACAAATGTCGAGAGTCGATTATTTAGGAATCGATCGACAGCCTCCGAATCTTCGCTATCTGGTCTTGCAGACGTATGGCCTCAGCTTCGGCATCCGGATTGTCACGTTGAAGCAAGAATAAGGCATCTTGATAGAGGCTCAGCGCCCTTTTCTCGTTGCCTTTGAAGGCTGCCCGATCAGCCTTCTCGATAAGGTCCGAAATTTTCATTGACGCAACGAGCTCGAGCAAAACCTTTTGCGAGTCGAGCAGTGCGGTCTCTTGCGGGTACGATCTCAGCGCGAAATCGACGACGTCGAGCGCCGCTTGTGCGGAATCCAGCTTACCGGAAATCTTATCACGTTTGCGCCCTTCGCTCGTCAGCGCCCTCGATTCGATCTCGGCCCATTGAAGCAAGTGATAGTGATGACAGCGGCCCGCCACGTCGGTTCCGCGCATTAGCGCTGCGATTCGCGGGGAGCCGGCACCGACGTTCGGCAGCTCTCGTTGGACCGCCGTTAAATACTCTTCGCACAACTCGAAAACCTCGCGGTGTCCTTCGGCAAAGCGACCCAAAACTCTGGCTGCCTCAGACTTTCTCGATATCTCGTGAAGGATCGCGGCGTTTCGCTCAAGTGTAAGTTTTGCAGGCTCACGATCCGAGATTCGGCGCGCCACTCCCTTTACGCTACGATCGATCTGCCGCTGCGTAGTCAGAAAGCGATTGCGTGCGTCGCGCAAAATTATCTCGCGAAGTACAACAGCGGAGGCCAGAACGATCGCGGCCCCAACGCCGGCCGGGACCCACGGCGTCTCTTCGTGGCCATCATTCAAAATTCCCCACACGAGAAAGAAGAACGCGATCGCGACAGACGCCGCCAGGATGTAGTAGTTAGATGCCGGAAGCCAGAACGGGCGCCGGTGACGTGGAATTTCGCCTCGATAACGTTGCATTCAAGATCGCCGGAGGGCACGAGATCTAACCTCGCGCGATTGAAGGTATAGTGAAATTTTTGCAATCAATTGTCAATCGGCTTTTGCCTCACCGATCCCGTTGGATTTTGTTATATAATCGCGAGCGGTGAGTAGCGGAAAGCGGAAAACGGAAGAACGACCGGTTTTCAGTTCGATAAGAAAACCGACCGCCCCGCCGGGGCAAAAGTTCGGTGACGATAAACCGGAGCAGCGTGCGCATCCCTCGCTCCGAAAAACGAAGCACAAGAAGAAAGTCGATCCAAAAAACCGTGATGTCGATTTTTAGAAGGAAGAAGCAGCCGGATACCCCGATAATTAAAAGAGTCTGGGCTCGTCCTGAAATGCAGGTAACGTTTAGGGCTGAGATCATGCCCGGGCGAACGCCGGAGGAACGTACCTATCGCGTCAAAAACGTCCGCCCCAACGGCCGCGTAACGCTCTATGACTTTCCCGACGAGCATCGCGAGAGCGAGTTTGAAAGATTAAACTTTCTGCGAAATATAGCCAGATAGATGCCGTCGTGTTGGCTCACCATTCGTAGACGCGTCCTACTTCGAGAGCTTGTAAATTATCGCGACCGATATCTGCGATCTGTTTGACGATAGTCTCACGGTACATCGGCTTCAAGTTAACTATATAAACGGGACAATCTTTTAAGGAACATTTAGCCAGTTCTTCGCGGAGCCGCTTTGGTGTGAGGTGATGCGAGATCTGAGCCAGCTCGTCCAGCTCGTCAGGAAAGGCGCACTCCAAAAGTATCGCCGAAACGTTTGGTGTCGCGTTAACAAGCTTCCAAAACCCGTCCATTTCCGCTGTGTCGCCGCTTAATGCTATCGAGGCGTGGCCATCTGAGATCACGAATCCAACACAGGGGACTTTATGATTGACCTCGACCGGCTGGAACGTCAAGTGTCTAACTACAAACTCCTCGTCGGGTCGAAACGCCCTATACGCGAAAACGGGTCCTTGAGAATTCGCCAGCTCCGAGAATCGAGGGTAGATCGACCAGTTGAAGATGTCGCGTTCTAAAGTTTCCATAACGGATTGGGTGCAATGCACTGTAACCGGCTCCGTAAGGGTAGAAAATAGATCGTCCACAAACAGCGGTAGGCCGGCTATGTGGTCAAGATGGGCGTGGCTAAGAACGACGTCTCGCACCTGTTGCCGTTGGAGGTCGCTTGCGGCCATGGCTAGACTTCCCGCGTCTACAGTCACGGCGTCGTCGATCACAAAACAGGTTAAATGCTGCCGGGCCGAAGGCTGTCCGTTTGTTTTGATTGTGCTTGGCAGTAATTGAAGCTTCACCGTCAATTATCGGGCGCAGGTCTGTGCTCGCCCGCCGTCGATCTCATAGGTGGCACCTGTGATCCACGAAGCCTTCTCCGAAGCTAGAAAGTATATAAGGTCGGCCACTTCTTCCGGATTACCGGGACGGCCTAGCGGATGAGTTGCCTTGGCGTTCTCGACGAAATTCCCATAGTCCGCTTCACTCATTCCGCCGCGTCTATGCAAATTCGTTATGACAACGCCCGGGTTTACCGCGTTTACTCTAATACCCTTTGGAGCAAGTTCCAGTGCAGAGCAGCGCGTAAGTTGGTCGGTGGCTGCCTTCGAAACACAATAAGCCAGGACGTTCGGGAATGCACGAGTTCCGGTCACGCTTGAAACATTAACAATGTTTCCTTTTGTCCCTTCCAGATGTGGGACGCACTTTTGCATAAGATAAAAAACGGACCGGAGATTGATGTTCATCATATAGTCCCAGTCGTCGAGCGTCGTGTTTTCGATGCTGCCCGTTTTGATGATGCCGGCGGCGTTCACCAGTACATCCATGCGTCCCAACGTCTCAACCGTTTCCGAAACGAGCCGTCCGACCTGTGATATTTCCGTTATATCCCCGAGGTGCACCTTAATCGAGCCCCCGGTTGATCTGGCCTCGTCCCGAAGGGAGTTCAAATCGCTTTCGTTTCGTCCGAATGCGACAACCTCACTTCCGTTTCTGGCAAATAGCAGAGCAGTCGCGCGGCCGATCCCGCTACTCGCTCCCGTGACCACGGCGACCTTATTTTTCATATCCAGGGCGAATCAAGATTTTCCAGGGTAAACAAAATAAGGATATCAGCGAATTCGAAAATCTTACAATATGCAGAGCGACGCCATCTTCCTTATTTTTTTGCAAAGAAAAAGCGACGCTTACTGAAGCGTCGCTCACGTGGTGGTTGTTGGGTCCCCTGTCTACAGCTCGCTCGGCTGCGGACCCTGGTTAAAAAATTTCTCGATCGCGACCTTTGTCTCGTCGCGCTTGCGGGTCTGGAGGTCACTGACCCAATTGGTCACATTCGCGACCATGTCACGCGCCGACGATGCTTTGGACTTTACCTGAGGTTTGACCTCTGGAGCCCTGATCGCGTCTTTTTTAATGACCTTTACTTTCATTCCGTCCTTCATGATTGCTTCCTCCTTGTTCTGTCGTATGTGTATGAATTTGGATATAAATCTGGGGCGTTTCACCCGATTATTCCGTTGTCGAAATTCAAAGCAATTGGTATGCCGTTATCATCGACGTCGGGGCCGTTAACTTTTTGCCAGGCCGGTCGCTTCTGTTTTCGTTTAAGGGTGCATGGTTTGCATCGTGCGAAGAGCTGGGATGACATTTCGCATTTAGCTAAGAACCCTTAACGAAGAAGTCCGGCTGTATGTTCTTAGTTTTTCAATTTCGCCCGCTGCTTTCAACGGTTCGATGAAAGAACGCCGCTAGCCGGCGAACTTGCAACGAGCTGGTATGAACCTTGCCATGTTGCCAGTCGATGAGCATCGGCGACCTTCTTATTATCTATCTTGCGTTCGGATCGCCACTCGCGGTTTACCGGTACTTGCAAACAAACGGTGCCCGACCTTCCCGCAGGGTCGCTCAGGCACTTCTCGCTCTTGTCTTCTGGATACCTGTCATTGTGCGTTTGGGTTACCGACACCTTTCTAACGCGTATTCCGGACGCATTTTCGTATCAAAAAGGAGTTTAGATGCGACCCGCCGCCGGATCGTCGAACTTCGCGAAGAGCTCAGGTATGAATTAATGCGCTTAGGTTGTGACCTGCCTCTGTACGATCTTCGCGACGTTCTCGAGCGATACGTAGGCCTAGCCGGCTTCGTCGGCGTCGGCCCTAAGCAAGTTTCCGTCGCTTCGCCCGTTCTATTCGAGGCGGCCGGGCGGAAAGATCTGAAACTAGGCACTGCCTGTCTAATGAGACGCAACCGACGCCGATTAGAGCGTCATCATATGAGAGCCCGGGGTGATTTTTTGGCCCTGTTTGGGAAATTCTCGGAGGCAAATCGGGCGGTCAGACAGAGCTCAATTCGGCTCGGGGTCGAGCTCGCTCGGCTGTTGAATGATAAGGAAGCCGTCGACGGACTTGAGGCGGCGGCAGGACCACGGGGTGAAGTATGGAACTCGGAAGGGCCACTACTAGCTATAAGCAAAGCATCGGCGAAGGTATCTCCCCTGACGATACAGACCGTGCCGTCGAACAACGACTAGCCTATCTGATAAAGATCAACGCAGAGCTCGCTGACGAAAGATCACTTTTCCGTTCCGGCCGCGAACGAACCGAAGCGGCGCTGATGGTGAACCCTATACCATCCAGAAAAGCTTTCGCCTATTTCGGCTACATGATCGGAACGTTGCCGCCGGCATCCATCGCCCTAAAGATCATCGCGGAGAGTTCAGGCCACGACCCAATGACGGCAATCTTCGTTGTACTTTTGGCGACCGCCGCGGTCGTCACGGGAATGGTCGGATACGTAACCGGAAAATATGTCCCGATGATGATCAGCCGGGTTGATGGATTCCGCCTTCCGAACCGGATCGCGCTAGTTTCTTTAATTGGACTGGTTTGGGGAGCCGTAGCCGGCGCCGCGGGCGGTTTGTTTCTGTTCCTCATAGGGGCGATCTTCGCTGGTGCCTTCGGTGGCATCATCGGAGCGATCACGCTTCCCGTCCTATCGGCATTTCACCAAACATTGCGTCGTGGCGATTTTATCGAAATGCGACATTTTCTGCCGATCGCGTTTGGAATTACGCTTTCCGTATGCGCGTTCATTCTCGGCTTTTAATAAGCGACATTCCGTCTTTGTAGCCTGAACTGGCCCGGTGCGCTTTTGCGCAGGATTTGAGAATCGTTCTATTCTCTAAAGGAATGTTGGTCCTGCTTCACCTTTTTGCTCTTTTCCTGTTGGTGTTTCTCGGCTTTTACGTCTTCGTCGCCGATCCGCGAAGTCGAGCCAATCAAACATTCGCGGCTTTTATTGCCTTCCTAGCTCTCTGGACGACAAAGGACCTGATATTTTGGAATTTCCCCGAGGCCGGCTTTGGTGCGGGCTGGTGGGCAGCGGCGAGTTTTACAATCGCGCTGTTAATGCAGTTCGCCCTTGTCGTCTTCGCGTGGGTCTTTCCTGAAAATGCGAGAACGCCACGAAAGCGCGCCGCGGTGTTATTCGCACCTGGGCTGGTTTTGATCCCTGCTGGGCTGCTCGGTCTTCTGTGGGACGAAGCCACGATCGAGAACGAACGTTTCATCATAGATCTCGCCCCGCTTGCCTATGTCTTCGTCGGCTATGTGTATTTCGTTTTCTTCTACGGTGCCTCGGTCTTGTTCTACAAGTATCGCAAGTACAGAAATACGCAGCGAGGACAACAAGTCGGTGCGATCTTGTGGGGCCTGTTAATAACCGGGATTCTTAAAACGCTCGCGAATATCGTTCTCCCGTACTTCGGGATCTACGATCTGCTTCCCTTCAGCTCGATCTTCGTATTGCCAGGGGTCGTCATCTACGCATACGCAATTTCGAATTTCCGCCTCTTCTCGCTTCAAACGGCTCTCGACCAATTTCGGTTATTCCCAATCACGTACAAGATCGCGGTCAGTATCGCATCCGTCGCGATCGCAAGCTTTATCATTTTTCAGGTGCCGATAGTTTGGTGGGCGTTTCACGACGGTGTTTCCGCCGAGGGCTGGAGACGGTATTTGGTCTTCAGTATTATTTCGGCCCTTGTACCGAATCTGCTGCTCGTACTATTGATCGTTCGCACGATCTCGCGCCCCCTGCAACGGATCACGGTGGCGGCACTGCAGGTTAAAAAGGGCGACTACGGAACCCAGGTCGACTTACGAAAAAGCAATGATGAGATCGGCCTGCTCGCCGATTCTTTCAACGAGATGAGTCGAAAGATGGCCTTTGACATCGAGAGCCTGAGGCGAATGAACGAGCAGCTCGTCCGCGCCGACAAGCTCGCCGCCATGGGAACGCTTGCCGCAGGTATGGCGCATGAAGTGAACAACCCGCTCGCGTCAATCTCGTCTCTGATCCAAATGATGCGATCGGAAAATGGATCTACTGATACAAACGAGAAGCTCGACCTGATCCAGAAACAGATCCACCGGATAACGAACGTCACAAAGAACCTGACGGATTTTGCACGCACACGGCCCGCCGCAAAGTCGGTCATTGAGATCGGGGACGTCATAGAGGCCGCACTGCGACTCGCGGAATTTGACTCCACATTTCGGAAGCTAAACATAACGCGTCGCCCGGCACCCGACCTGCCGGAAATATTGGCCGACGGAGACCAGCTTCAACAGGTGTTCTTAAATATTTTCCTTAACGCGCGAGACGCGATGCCGGACGGCGGCGAACTCATGGTCACAACCAGAAACGGCGATGGTGAGATATCCATCGAGATCAGCGATACGGGAACAGGCATCGACGCCGACACCGCCAAGCAAGTATTCGATCCCTTCTTCACGACAAAGGCCGCAGGCAAGGGCACGGGTCTCGGACTGGCCGTCTGCTACGGCATCGTTACGGCACACGGCGGCCGCATGGAGGTCAAACGAAGCCCAAGCATGGGAGCGGTCTTCGTGGTCACACTACCGGTCGCTTGACACTTACCGGGTTTCATAGCAATTTATCTCTGCACTCCGCTCTATCAAATCTTACAGACGAGGGTCATTTTTTGATGAAACAAATTTACGTGTGCGCCGCGGCGATCCTGCTGACCGTATGCCCACTGTTGGGACAGTCGAAGCCGACTGCTTTTATCAACGCCCGAATAATTCCGATTATCGGGCCGCCGATCGAGCAAGGCATTTTGCTTATCCAGGATGGATAAAGGCCGTCGGCGACGCTCGAACAGTGCGTCTGTCCGCGGACGTCGAGATGATCGACCTTGCCGGTAAAACGATAATGCCCGGATTAGTAGATTCGCATAGTCATGTCGGCGGAGGTTCGGGTGCCGACGGATCGGGCCCGATACAGCCTGACGTGCGAATCCTCGATGGGATCAACGCCCGGGCGTCGAGCCTCCAGCGGGCGCAGGCGGGCGGCATCACGACCGTAAACGTCATGCCGGGTTCCGGCCATCTCGACAGCGGGCAGACGCTTTACCTTAAGCTTCGCGACAACGCCGTTAAGATCGACGATCTGCTCATCTTCGGCGTCGATGGGAAATACGCGGGCGGAATAAAATTCGCGAACGGCACGAACTCGATCCGCGCCGGTGGCGGCAACTTTCCGGGCACGCGTGCGAAATCGGCCGCACTTGTACGCGAGCAATTCATCAAAGCACAGGAATATCGTGACAAGATCAAGAAGGCCGGGACCGACGCTACAAAGCTCCCGGCGCGAGATCTTGCGATGGAAGCGCTCGGCGATGTGCTGGATGGAAAACGGGTCGTGCATTTCCACACACACCGGCATGACGATATCCTGACTGCCTTGCGGCTCCAGAAGGAATTCGGTTTCCGAATCGTCCTCCAGCATGTATCCGAAGCGTGGAAGGTCGCGGACGAGATAGCAAAGTCCAAGGCGCCGGCCTCGATAATCTTCATCGATTCACCGGGCGGAAAGCTCGAGACAATAGATATCGGTTTTCAGAATGGTGTGGCGCTCGAGCGAGCCGGAGCTCTTGTCGGGTTTCACACCGACGACAGCATAACGGATTCGCGATGGTTTCTACGTTCCGGCGGTCTCGCCGTTCGGGCGGGAATGTCACGAGACAAAGCTCTATACGCGCTGACGATGGCGAATGCGATCATGCTCGACCTGCAGGACCGCGTCGGTTCACTCGAGCCGGGAAAGGACGCTGACTTTATCGTACTTTCGGGCGATCCGCTTAGCGTTTACACTCACGTCCTCCAAACGTGGGTTGAAGGCCGAAAAGTTTTCGACCGGTCCGATCCGAAAGATCTCCTGATCGCGGTCGGCGGCTTTGGTGCGACAAACGACGGCGACGCACACATCGATTGTTTCGGCGGCGATATCGGGGGAAATCAATAGTGAAAAACGAAAAACTAACAACTAAGAACGCAGCGATCTTCTGTCTTCTACTTTTCACTTTTCACTTTTCACTCTTCACTTGCTCGGCACAGATCGCCGTCAAGGGAAACACGGTGTGGACAATGGCGGGCGATCCGATCTCGAATGGTGTCGTCCTGATAAAAGACGGCAAGATCGAGGCGGTCGGTCCGGCGTCGAGTGTTTCGATCCCCGCCGGCTACCGGGTAATCAGTGCCCAGTTCGTAACGCCGGGTTTGATCGACGCTCACACCGTCATCGGACTTAACGGCTATCTCAATCAGCCGCATGATCAGATGGCTTTGGACAGTAGCGAAACGGTTCAGCCGGAGCTTCGCGCGATAGATGCGTATAACGCCCAGGAACGCCTGGTCGAATGGGTGCGCGAGTTCGGCGTAACAACGATCCATACCGGACACCAGCCCTCGGCCCTCGTATCGGGTCAGACAATGATCGCGAAAACGTGGGGCAAGAATGTCGACGAAGCGACGATCGTTCCGACCGCCATGATCGCCGTGACGCTCGGTGACGCCGCGAATGCGGGACAGGGCAAATCGCCCGGATCGCGCGCAAAGCAGGCTGCTATGCTGCGGGCCGAGTTGATCAAAGCGTTGGAAAATTCGAAAAAGACCGAACCGGCCAAAGATCTCAAGTCCGAGATAATGCTCCGCGTGATCAAGCGCGAGTTACCGTTGCTCGTGACAGCTCATCGTTCCCAGGACATCCTAACAGCGATCCGCATTGCGAAGGAGTTTAACATCCGCATCGTACTGGATGGCGTCTCGGACGCGCACATGGTTCTCGCCGACATCAAAGCGTCCGGATTTCCGGTCATCGTCCATCCGACGATGGCCCGGACCGGCGGCGACACGGAGAACTTATCGATGGAAAACGCCGCCAGGATCCGCGCCGCGGGGATTCGTGTCGCCTTGCAAAGCGGATACGAGGGCTACGTTCCGAAAACCCGTGTCGTGCTCTTCGAGGCCGCGATGGCCGCGGCGAACCGGCTGCTTCCCCGCGAGGCCATGGCGATGATAACCATCGATGCCGCACGGATTCTGGGTATCGATAATCGCGTTGGCTCGCTCGAGAAAGGAAAGGACGCCGACATCGCGATGTACGATGGCGACCCGTTCGAGTTCACGACACATTGTACGGGCACGATCATCAACGGCCAGCTTGTGAGTGAAGTCGTGAGGTAGGTGCGGTCAAAACCGCCTGCAGTAGCGGGCGGTTAAACTTAAACTTCGAAAACTTTTGAAATCCGGAGAGGTTATCTTCAACCGCCCGCTACCGCAGGCGGTTCTGACAATCGATATGATCGCATCAATAGTTTTACCGTTGCTCCTCCTGTTTCAGGCTCCGACGATCACGCCCCGTCCGACCGAAACGCCGAAACCGGCAGCCATCGCACCCCTCGCTCCGGAGGAGGTCGAGCCCGTCGTCACGAAACACTCGGCACGAGTCGGCGGGCGGACTCTGAACTACTCCGTCAGGACTGGTTTCATGCCGATAAAAAACGCCGTGTCGGGTGACACCGAGGCCCGCATCTTTTACATGGCATACACGCTTGACGGCACCAGCGATCCGAAAACGCGACCGCTGATGTTCTCGTTCAACGGCGGGCCGGGCTCTGCCAGTGTGTGGCTGCATCTAGGCGCGCTCGGGCCACGGCGAGTGAAAATGCTGGACGACGGAATGATGCCACCGCCACCGTACGAAATGGTTGACAACGAGCAATCCTGGCTCGATCAAACGGACATGGTCTTTATCGATCCGGTCGGGACCGGATACTCACGCGCGGCCAAACCGGAACTTGCCAGCAAGTTTTTTGGCGTTAATGGTGATATCGAATCAGTGGGCGAGTTCATTCGCTTGTACCTCGGGCGTAGCCAACGATGGGCGTCACCCTTGTTTCTGGTCGGAGAAAGCTACGGCACAACGCGAGCGGCCGGGCTGTCGAATCATCTGTTCGAAC
Organism: Pyrinomonadaceae bacterium; assembly: GCA_046714595.1. Classification (GTDB taxonomy): domain Bacteria; phylum Acidobacteriota; class Blastocatellia; order Pyrinomonadales; family Pyrinomonadaceae; genus OLB17. The sequence goes on from JBKKAS010000014.1 coordinate 21,723, forward strand.
GCGGCATCGGATTGAACGGGATCATTCTTATCTCAACCGTTATGAATTTCCAGGCGATCCGATTCGCCGACAACAACGACCTTCCGCTCGTGCTTATCTTCCCGTCCTACACGGCGACGGCGTGGTATCACAAGCGGCTACCGGCCGAGATGCAGCGAAAGACGTTACGCGAGGTGCTAAAGGAATCAGAAGAATTTGCGGGGAATGAGTACGGACCGGCTTTGCTCAGGATAGACCGTCTGTCGGCGCAGGAAAAACAATCGCTCATCGAAAAATTCAGCGCGCTCACCGGACTCAGCCGCTCTTTCATCGAGCAAAATAATTTCCGTGTTGATCTCGGTGAGTTCAATAAAGAACTCCTGCGAGAGCAGCGGCGGACAACGGGCAGGCTTGATAGCCGTTTCGTCGGCTTTGACAAGGATTCAGCCGGTGAGGGTGTCGAGTTCGATCCGAGCATGTCGGCGATCCGGACGCCTTACACGGCTGTCTTCAACGACTACGTTCGACGTCAATTGAATTACAAATCGGACGTCGAGTACTACATTCTGGGTGGCGGCATAACGAGCCCGTGGAATTGGAACACCACTAACGCGTACGCCGATACCTCGCAGGCTCTGTCCTCGGCAATGCGTAAGAATCCGTACATGAAGGTTTTCGTCGCGAGCGGATATTACGACATGGCGACCCCTTACTTCGCGGCCGAATATACCGTCTCGGCTATGAACCTCGATCCGCAGTTACGCCAGAATTTTTCCTTTGCTTATTACGAAGCGGGACACATGATGTATATCGAGAAGAACTCGTTGAAGAAGTTGAAAGACGACGTGAGCGGCTTTATGCAGACCGCCCTAAGGCGGTAGTCCCAATAATCCGGTCCCTTGTCCCTTGTCCCTTGTCCCTTGTCCCTTGTCCCTCGGCTTTGGACATGAGACTTGAGACTTTCGTCTTAGTGTTGTGTCCGCCCGCAAATCTGCTCGATAGCGTGTCCGAGAACAGGTCGGATCACTTCAAAGCATTCGGCGACCGCCTTCGGTGACCCCGGCAGATTTATGATCAAGGTCTCGTTCCGAATACCCGCAACCCCGCGCGACAGCATCGCCATCGGCGTCTTCGAAGCGGTTTCCCTCCTCATCGCTTCGGCAATGCCCGGGGCTTCGCGGTCGATAACCGAGAGCGTTGCTTCAGGTGTATTGTCACGAGGTCCGAGCCCGGTGCCGCCGGTGGTCAAAATCAAGTTCACATCGCCTCGCTCGGTGAGCGAGTAAAGAAGATCGCGAATCTGAAAAAGATCGTCGGTGACAGTTCGGCGTGCCACGACATCGGCCCCGCACGAGGTCAGCAATTTAACGAGGGTGTTTCCGGACGCGTCATCCTCGATGCTGCGCGTGTCGCTGACGGTCAATACCAATGCTGAGATTTTCACGCTCATTATGCGGCTGTCGACTCAATCTTTTCCAAGTCTTGCTTGCGATTACTATAGACCACACTCAGCAAGACGCCGAAAACAACAAGCAGCATTCCCAGCATCGATTCGACCGTCTGCATTTCACCAAAGACGATCCACCCGATAACTACGGCGTAGATCAAGCCGGTATAATTGATGATGGCCACCCCGGCAACGCGTTCCCTTTGCAGTGCGCTCGTTAGGAAGATCTGCCCAAGCTGCGAAAAAACTCCGATCAGGAAAAGATAAAGCCAATCCCAGCCAGCGGGCGTTCGCCAATCGAAGAACAAACTTATGAAGCCCGCAACGATGCCCACGAGCTGGAAGTGCA
>JBKKAS010000015.1:0-6766 GCA_046714595.1 Pyrinomonadaceae bacterium
CGCGGAAAGCGACGCCGGGAAAGTCGTATTCGCGAAGCGCCGTCGCCCACTTGTATGGGTCGATGAACGGAGCTCCGTTGATCTCGAAAACGCGCGTCGTGCCGCGGCCCTCGCTCAATTCAGTTCCTTCGAGATGAACTGTCGCTGGAAAGACGACGCACGTATCGACGGTAGGAATATTCGGCGACGGCAGAACCCACGGCAGGCCGGTTTCCTCGAACCACATCTCACGGCGCCATCCTTCCATCTTCACGACTTCAAGTTCGCAGCCGATGCCAAAATGTTCGTTATAGAGTCGCGCTAATTCGCCGAGCGTCATTCCGTGCCGCGTCGGAATCTCGAACTGTCCGACGAAGGACGTGAATTCTTTTTCGGTAACATTCCCTTCGACCGACACACCGTTTATCGGATTGGGCCGGTCACACACAATGACGCGCTTTCCGAATTTCTTCGCCGCACGCATGCAGTTCGCCATCGTGTACGCGAACGTGTAGATGCGGCATCCGACGTCCTGCATGTCGAAGATGATGGTGTCGACGTCGCGCAGCATTTCTTCGGTCGGCTCGCGCGTTTCGCTGTAGAGCGAATACACGGGCAGGCCGGTTTGCGCGTCGGTCGAGTGTCCGGTCTCGATCATGTTGTCCTGCACATCGCCGCGGATGCCATGCTGCGGGCCGAACAGCGTCGTCAGTTGGAGGTCGTCGCGCTCGGCAAAGACGTCGACAACGTGGCGGAAATCCGGCAGCACTGAAGCCTGATTCCCGACCAGGCCGACGCGCATGCCGCGAATAAGATCGATTTTTTCGTTCAGCAGCACCTCTACACCGAGGCGAACGCGGGCCGATTGATTTGAATGCGACATAGAATTTTTTGAGCAGCAAGAAAGCGAAGAGCCCGAGCTTAGCCGCACGGGCCCGTCAAGTATTCTAATGAATGGAGCAGCGATAAGTCGAGAGTCCGACTTTGCGAACTTCGCGAGCTTTGCGTGATATAGGATCTTTTCACGCAGAGCTCGCAGAGCTCGCAAAGAAAGGCTCAGATCAGCTAATCGCGCCGTCGATCATGCAGCACAGTGATGGTGACCGTTGCCGTCGACGTTCGACCCGCGACGTCGGTTATTGTCGCCACGACGGTATAGAGCCGACCGTCGGCATCGCCGCCGTTGCGACGTGCTTCGACGAGAAGCGTGTCCGCCCAGTTTGCCGAATTGCCTGACAGAGCTCGCGTTCCTATCGAGAACGGCATGCCATACTCGTCTGTCACAACATAGCTCACCCGCGACAAACCCGAGATCGCGTCAGCACCAACGCCGCTGATCGTCACCGGCGTCATGCGTCCGTTCGGCGGCCAGATCGTCGAAGGATCAGCCGATATCTGAACCGTCGGATCGGTCTTGTCGACCATGAACGTCTGGCTTCCGGCGGTCTCAATATTTCCGGCGCGATCGACCGATCTGAAGAGCACGGTGGTCGTCCCTTCCTGATCGATCGTTATCGTTCCCGTGTAAGGCTGCCAGTTCGCCCCGTTGTCGAGCGAATACTCGGTTCGAGCAACGCCGGAACATGCATCGGTCGCCGAAAGGGTAACCGTCGCGTTCGTCACGTACCATCCATTCGCACCGTTCGGCGCCGCGGGCGACGCAGACAACGTCGTCATCGGAGCTGTCGTCTCGGGATTGAGGTCCGCCGTCGTGACCAGCCCCGCCGCAACATTCGAGACACACGAATAAACCACGTCCGGACCGAGCTCTGCCTTAACGAGATACGATCCAGGATCGAGGTCGACGCCACCGTAAAATCCGCTGCCGTCCGTGGCACCGGTGCGCAACGCATCGGTGTCAAGGTTCCTTATCGTGACGGTCGCGGTATCGAGTATCGAGCTATTGGCCCGCCGCGCGAATCCCATCACGTGCCCTTTCGTCGGCGCCGCTTTCCACGGGTGGACCGGGATCGTCGCGGGCTGTGCGAAGATCGCCTCATAACCCGGAGCGTTTGCGTTCGGTTCAAATAACGTCGCGCCCGACTTTCCCGTTGTAAGCGAAAGCGCGAAATCGGCAAAAGACCGCGTCGGCGTATTTGCACCCGGCGGCACCGACCACGGATTCGCCGTGACATTCACGTTCGAAGTAGCCATCGAGAAGAAGTTGACGCCATCGGCTCTGTTACCCTGCGCAGACGGTGCGAGAGAACGCCGGACTTGCCGCACGTTGCCCTCGACGCTGTTTAGGAAGTTTCCGGCCCCGATCATAACCGAGCGATTGAATCGATGGTTCTTGCTCCATTCGATCCACTCATCGAACATCAATGCCTGCGACTGCGCCGCCGGCGTCAGGACGTGCTCGCGTTTGTAGTTCATGGGAATAGCGATGTCGAGGATCCCTTCTTCCGTCCACGAGCGCCAGTCCTGATACACTCGCCAGTACGCTTCTGCGCGAATGTTGCTCTCCCAGATCGCCTTACAATTTGCGCCGGGTGCACAGATCGGACCGTTACCGGTGGCGATAAGAGCTCCGCTGATCTTTAGCTGCGGTTTCACGGCGATCGCATTCAAGTAAACGCGGCGAACGATATTCGTAACCTGATCGCGGCGCCACTGTTTCCACAATGGATTGTTTTGAGCGGGAGGAGGGGAGCCAGCCGTAATTCCATGGCGGGTCTGGAATCGACTAACGCTCGTGGGGTTATAACCTATGCTTGTTCCGTTGGCGGGCGTCTGTCCCGTCGCAGTAAGCTCAGGGTAGCGAATACGGTCAAGATGAAGGCCGTCAATGTTGTAGTTCGTGACGAGATGCATCAAGACGTTTACGGTATAAGCGGCTGCGTCGGGATGTCCGAAGTCGATCCAAAAGTCGGCGCCGAATCTATGCCCCTGATATGTGATCGCGTTCGTAGGATTGTCCGGTAGCAGCGTCCGAGTGAGCCAGTTGTTCGGACCCGGAACAATCGTATTGCTAGCAGCGTTGAACCCGCCGTGCTGGTTGAAAACGTGATTCGGGTTCTCCGGCGGGAAGAGATTCGGAGCGCGGCCCCACACGGCGCCCATGATCACAAATGCGTGTACTTCGATCCCGTCGGCGTGGGCTTTGGTGATCATGTCCAAGAGGGGATCGAATCCTGGCTGTATTGGGGTGCGGTCGCCCAGCGGCTCAAGCGAATTCAAGTACCACGAATCGCCACGCCTGCGTACTTGCACAAAAAGCGCGTTTGCCTTGGCTGCCTTTGCGTTATTCACGACTGCTGTGACGTGATCGGGTGTGTTCAATAAAGTATTGAAAGTGTCTACCCAAAAAGCGCGATACTCGGTCCGGGGCTGTGCGACGCTGGCTGATACTAAACAGAGTGCGAGGATGGCACACAGCGCCAAACGATCTCTCCAGAAACAGTTTCTCTTCATCTTACCTCCTCGGTAGCTGCGATATTCTTTGTTTCGCCTTAACGGCGGCTGAGAAATGAAGCGGATTCCGTTGGGTCGGAAATGGGCCGACCCCCGAATTCAGCAATCAGCAATTCTAGTCAGATTTCAGATTCGCATCATTATTGCTGATACGTTGGCGGGTGTCAATAATTTCGCAAACGTAATGGGGCGACGCAAAAACTGCGTCGCCCGATGAATTTGTAGATCATGTTTTGCGCTGTGAGGCGCTTTATTCAAGAAGATCGCCCGCCGACATCTCACGCGGCTCGAGATTGTTGCGTTTTATGACACGCGCACAGCCGTTCCAGCGAAGTATCGCGTCGTCGTTTCCTGCGGGGCGCATCGCCTCGGCTTTTTCGAACCACTCCATCGCCTGTTCGAATAGCTCGTAAGCGTTGATACCGCCTTTTTCCAGCACGGCCTTACCGCGGCGTTCGTAGACGATAGCGTTGTAGTACGCACGCTCGTACTCGCCCTCGATCTTCGAAAGGAAATCCTGGATGCGACCGTCGCCGACTGCGTAGTCTTTCGAAAAACGATCGCTCATCGCAAGGACGATATTGACGAGCGCTTCCTGGTTGTCGGGTTCGATGGCGAGTATGTCGAGGTATATGCTTTCGGCCGCACCGGGTTCGTTGAGCAGGCGATAGCGGTTCGCCTTTTCAAGCGCCGCGGGAATAGCTTCGGGCGATAGGGGTTTTAGTTCGAACATTCTCTTTCAATTGCCTCCAGCTTTAGCCGGAGGTCGCTTGGCCAAGGTACACCGGCTTTAGCCGAAAAAACAAGGAAGAGAATCCTTAGTGCTTTAGCTAAAGCTGGCAGGATAAGGAATCTTTTCCTTTAGTTTGGCTAAAGCCGCTCGACGATGCACGACCAACCTCCAGCTAAAGCTGGAGCCAATTTATCTTTTTCTAAATATCTTCACCAGACGGGCAAGCGGATCATAAAACTCGTCGACGACGCGCTCTTTCAGCGGGATGATCGCGTTATCGGTAATTGTAATATGTTCCGGGCAAACTTTCGTACAGCATTTCGTTATGTTGCAGTAGCCGATACCGAATTCGTTCTTAAGCTCGCTGACTCGGTCTTCGGTATCAAGGGGATGCATCTCCAGCGCGGCGGCATACACAAGAAATCGCGGCCCGATGAACTCGTTGTGCTTTTCGTGATCCCGCAGTACGTGGCAAACGTCCTGACACAAAAAGCACTCAATGCACTTTCGAAACTCTTGTACACGGTCGATATCCGACTGCTGCATTCGCCAGGTTCCGTCCTCGGCATCCGGCGGCCGGGGCTTGAATTTCTTGATGCGTTTTTTTACTTCGAAATTCCATGACACGTCCGTGATCAGATCCTTGACCGGAGGGAATGCGCGCATTGGCTCGATCGTCACCGGCTCGTCGAGCGGTATCGTGTCGAGACGCGTCATGCACATCAGTTTCGGCTTGCCGTTAATCTCGGCCGAGCACGATCCGCACTTACCGGCCTTGCAGTTCCAACGACACGCGAGATCGGGCGCCGATTCGGCCTGGATCTGATGCACCGCGTCGAGCACCACCATACCCTCGGTCACGCCCGTCGTGTAATCGACCATCTCGCCGCCTTCGCGGCCACCGCGCCTTATGCTGAATGTTGCCTGCGTCATTTCGTGTTCTTTCTTGTTTCGTGTCCTTCTTGTTTAGTGTGTTTCGTGTATTTCGTGGTCATGTCTTAAATAACGTATCGTTTCCACTCAAGCTTAGGGCGAGCACCAAAGTTCATTAGGAGTCCGACATGCATTTTAGTAATTTTTAAGTAGTTGATGATTTGTGACTCCTCCACGCCCGTTAACCTTGTCTGGGATTTTAGTTCCACAATGATCTGGTCAAAACATACGAAATCCGGGCGGTAAATTTTGTCTAGTGAGACCCCTTTATATGAAATCTCTAATTGGGGCTCCCTATAGTACGGAACTCCTCGCCTGTTGAACTCGACCGCCAGGGCCGCTTGGTAGACCGGCTCCAAAAATCCGACACCGAGAGTGTAATAAACTTCCATCGCCGCACCAGCGATAGCGTACACCTCTTCCTTCAAGATCAATTCTGGCATGGGAGACTCCAAAATTATGTGAAGATTCTTGTCAAGAAAACCGAACCACGAACCACACGAAACACACGAAAAAAGACACGAACAAAACAAAGACACCAAAAGAACTAACCCATCTCCTCAATAACTGTCCTTAATTCTTCTGGCATTTCCGCGATCGGCACACGCTCGATTTGCATCTGGCCATCGGCGCCCTGTTTGAGAGAGAAATTAAACTTGCCGAACTCCGGCGCTTTGTCCGGATAGTCTTCGCGAAAATGTCCGCCGCGACTCTCTTTTCTTTCGAGCGCGGCTAGAGCAATCGCCTCGGAAACCGTCAACAGATTTTTCAGATCGAGCGCGGTGTGCCAACCCGGATTGAAGTCGATGTTTCCCGTGACGGAACAGGTCGCGGCGCGCGATTTCAGTTTCTGTAGTTCATCCACCGCCTCGCGCATTTCGGCTTCGTTCCGGACGATGCCGACCAGCCGCTGCATCATGTCCTGCAGATCGTGCTGAATGTTGAATGCATTCTCGCCCTGTTCCCGTTCGAATGGCTCGAGCGCGCGTCGAGCCTCGGTTTCGATCTGCTCAGTGTCGATCGAACCGTACCCATTCTCTTTTGAAAACTGCGCTGCATACTCACCCGCCCGCTTGCCGAACACGATAAGGTCCGACAGCGAATTTCCGCCCAAGCGGTTTGCACCGTTGATGCCGGCCGCGCATTCGCCCGCGGCGAACAGTCCTGGCACGGTCGATTCCTGTGTATCCGAGTCGACACGAACACCGCCCATGATGTAATGCGTCGTCGGCCCGACCTCCATCGGCGTCGTCGTGATATCGAGGTTCGCAAGCTGTATGAATTGGTGATACATCGACGGCAATTTTTTCTTGATATGCTCGGCCGCGTTCGGAAGCTTCTCCTTGATCCACGCGATGTCGAGATATACGCCGCCGTGCGGTGAACCGCGACCCGCCTTCACTTCGCGATTGATGCAGCGCGCAACGTGATCGCGTGTGAGCAGCTCAGGCGGACGATTCGCCGATTTGTCGCCTTGCGTATACCGCCAGCCCTCCTCCGGATCTTTGGCGGTCTGATCTTTATAGTTGTCGGGAATGTCATCGAACATGAAGCGCTTCCCTTCACTGTTCTTCAGGATGCCACCTTCACCTCGCACGCCTTCAGTGACCAGGATCCCGCGCACGCTCGGCGGCCAGACCATTCCTGTCGGGTGAAACTGGATGAACTCCATGTCGATCAGCTCGGCTCCGGCGTGATATGCAAGCG
>JBKKAS010000016.1:0-17356 GCA_046714595.1 Pyrinomonadaceae bacterium
GTCATATCGACGGCGAAGCATTTGACACCGATCGGGATGACGTCATTCAGCGGGCGAAAGACGCCGGTGTCGCGGCAATGCTGAACATCGGGACGGGCGATCCACACTCTGACGATTTCAAAAAGGCGGTCGCGGTCGCCGAAAAATACGAAAACGTTTATGCATCCGTCGGCGTGCATCCGCATGATGCGAAACTCTACGACGATGTTGCGGAACAGCATCTGACCGAGCTGGTCAGATCCTCTGCGAAAGTTATTGCCTGGGGCGAGATCGGGTTGGACTTTTACTACGACCACAGTCCGCGGGATGTGCAGATAGAAGTTTTCCGACGGCAGATCCGAACTGCGCGCGAGCTTGAACTTCCGATCATCGTACACAGCCGCGACGCGGATGATGAGACAGTCGAGATCCTGCGCGAGGAATGTTCACACGACGACTTTCGCGGGATAATGCACTGTTTCGGCGGCACCCCGGGGATGGCGGAAGATCTGATGAAGCTCGGATTTCTGATCTCATTCGCCGGGAATGTGACGTTTAAGAAAGCCGAGAATCTTCGGGATGCCGCGCGGGTCGTTCCTCTGGAAAAATTATTGGTCGAGACCGATTGCCCGTTCCTCACGCCGGTCCCTTTTCGTGGAAAGCGAAACGAACCAGCCTATGTCGAACATACCGCGAGATTTCTGGCTGATCTCTACGCGATCGAATTGGATACTCTCGCGACCGCGACCACCCAAAACTTCTTGCAATTCTTCGATTTAGAAACGCCGTCAGGGGCGACGCGGTTGGCTTAGTTCCCGGATTTGTTTCGTGTGTTTAGTGTGCTTCGTGGTTAGGATTTAAGAAAAGAGAACCACGAAATAAACGAAATACACTAAACACACGCAACGGACCCGTTCCATATTTACACTTGGACTTGGTTTATCTGCAAAATCCTGTGGCAAAATAACATCTATGGCAAAGGAAAATTCATTCGACATCGTTTCAAAGACTGACTACGCCGAAGTGACGAACGCGATCAACCAGACGACGAAAGAGGTATCGCAGCGTTTCGATTTCAAGGGAAGCAAGGCCGCGGTCGAGTTGCAGCAGAAAGATCTGATGCTTTCGGCCGAGGACGAGACAAAACTTCGCAACATGAACGACATCCTTCAGGGAAAGCTGGTGAAGCGGGGAATTTCGTTGAAGGCTCTCGAGTACGAGAAGGTCGAACCTGCCGCGGGCGGGACCGTCCGCCAGCTCGTCAAGATCCAGCAGGGAATCCCGATCGAAAAGGCGAAAGAGGTCGTCAAGTTTATAAAAGAGGCCAAGCTGAAGGTACAGGCCTCGATCCAGGGCGAAACCGTACGCATCTCGGGAAAGGACCGCGACACGCTGCAAGATGTGATCGCGAAACTGAAGGCAACCGACTTTGGCATCGATATGCAGTTCGATAACTACCGGAGCAATTGAGCCGTCATGCAAACCTTTGCCGCGACCAAAGAAGAATTGCTTTCGCATCTGAGCACCCGGAAGATCTTCGATCTTATCAAGCCGGAGCTCGCTTTAGTCGAGGCGGAATTTGAGCGTCAAGCGAGTTCGAACGTTCAGGTGATCAACTATCTCGGCGATTACCTGCGAGCGTCCGGCGGTAAGCGGGTTCGTCCGGCTCTTTTGATCTTTGCGAATTACGCGGTCGGCGGGCCGGGCGGCAGCGAAAACTCTATCCGGCTTGCGACCATCATGGAGATGCTCCACACCGCGACGCTTGTCCACGACGACATAATCGACAACGCCGATATTCGCCGCAGCCGTGCTTCAGTCAATGCAAAATTTGGGAACCAGGCCGCGGTCTTGATGGGCGATTGGCTGTACATGTCGGCGTTCGAAACAGCGCTCAAGGAACGCTCGCTTGAAATACTCGACATCCTGACGCGTCTCACGCGCAAGATGACCGAAGGCGAGTTGATCCAGCTTACGATGATCGGTAATCCGGCCATCACACGCGACGAGTATTTCGACATCCTTCGCCGAAAGACGGCGTATCTTTTCGCCGGATGCTGCGAGATCGGTGCGATCCTCGGGGGAGCCGGCCACGCCGAACAAGTGGCGCTTCGCGATTACGGAATGAATCTCGGCGTCGCGTTCCAGTTGGCCGACGATCTTCTGGATTTCACCTCGGATGAACGGGCTTTGGGGAAGGCGGCCTGTGCGGACCTGCTTGAAGGGAAGATCACATTTCCGCTCATCCTTCTGCAGGAGTCGGCCCCGAGCATGCGCGAAGAGCTCGAGAAAGTGATGTATGACGGCTATTACGACGATGTCAGCCGGGCGTCGATCTCAGCAAAACTCCGTGAATACGGCATCCTCGATACCATTCGCGAAACGGCCCTCTCGTTTGCTGCCGCCGCCAGAAAAAATCTTGAAATTTTACCGGAAACAGAGTATCGTTCTGCTCTGGACGAGATTCCGAACTTTGTCATTGACCGAAACAATTAACTTAAAGTTCCGCCTCACGCGTCCCAACTCAAAAACTTACGATCTTAGCCTGATCCGATTCTAAATGTTAGACGAGAATCTTATAGCGACACTTGAACAAAGCCTGCGCCAGACGCGCAATGCGCAGAGTCGTCTGATGGCCCGGCTGCGTGAGGTCGAGGTGGAATCCGAACACCTTAGAGAAGAAATCGAGGCTTTAGAAAACAGCGCCGCTCAAACCGAAAATGCGATCGACAGTCTGCTTGTCACGATGCGTTCGGGGAACAGGACACTCAACATCGGCAAGACCCTTCGGATCGAGGACGATTACGATCGGCGGCCCGAGCCTCGGCAACGGAACACGCACAAGGCCCAACCTCCGACCAGCTATCGACCGGCCAATTCGGTTGCGTATATAAATCAAAACCGCGGTGGTGTTCCGTCACGCAGCAACAACATCGAGCCGTTGAGCCACCGCTTCTCTGACAGGACGATCACCCAGGCATGTACGCTGCTCCTTCGCGAGGCCGGCAAACCGCTCCACGTAAACGAGCTTTATAATCTTCTGGTCGCGGGCGGGATGCAGTTCAAGGGAAATAACCCGACTATTTCGGTCGCCGTGTCATTAAACCGGAACCGCCGCTTCCGCAAAGTCGATCCGGGCACGTTCGACCTGGTTATGCGCGAAGCGAGCCGGGATCAGGCCGCTTCGTAATCTCGCTTTGTGTCTGTTTCAATATCGACATTCCGGGCTATCCTGTAATATAATCAGCGACTTGATACTTGTCCCTGCGGGCGCTCGAGCCCGCTGATTGTTACGCATCCCGATATCTGAAAGACGGAGCCGTCATTAAATGAAAAGATTTTTTATTCTTGCGATCCTGTTCGTGATAGCGGTCGGAACGTTTGAGACCACACTCGCGCAAAAGATCAAATTACGCGGAAAGGTCACGCCGACTTGCGCGACTACCTCTTCACTGAAGTTTGCCGATATTTATGCGGACGGTAACATCGCGGTCATGGGTAGTTATAACTGCCGCGGCGTTTTCATTTTCGATATAAGCAATCCGGACGCACCGGTGCAGACGGCTTGGTACAACCCCGGAGCCAATCAACAGTTTCTTGAAGCGATCGTGATCGGCGATCGTGGGTATTTCGGTACGGGCACATCGGACGGCGTGCATATCGTCGATCTGACGAATCCGTCTAACCCGGTGCTCCTCGGCAAGGTCAACGCGGCGTCCGGCGGCGGCTACCCTACCATCCACGAGATGATGGTGTTTGATCAGGGTGGGGCAAGGTATCTGCTCGAGAATTCGAACTCGACTGGCAATACGACCTTAAGGATCATCGATGTTACGAACCCCTCAGCACCGGTATTGAAACATAATTTTCTGTCAGGCGCCGGCGGATGGGTTCATGCAATGCACATCCGCGGCAACCGGATGTATCTATCCGGCTTTTCCGGCAGCACGAGGGTAGATATTTACGACATCACGAATCTTGCAGGTCAGGCTCCGGCTCTGTTAGGCGCGGTTGCGGTCGGCGGCGGCAGCAATCACAGTGCGTGGACGAATGAGACCGGGGAATATCTGTATTCGGCTCGCGAGTTTTCAAACGGCGATCTTCGTGTTTACGACGTACGCATCCCGACTGCTCCCGTGCTTGTAAAGACGGTCAGGGCAGCGGATCTCAACATTAACGCGATCACGCCGCACAATCCGGTGGTCATGGGTAACAAACTCTATGTTGCCTGGTACCAGGCAGGGACGCAGGTTTTTGATATAACCAATCCGGCCGACCCGGTTCGCATCGGCCAGTATGATACGTATCAACCGGAATTCGCGCCGACCGACGAGGAGCTGCGGTTCCTGGATAACGCGGAGCCTTGGGACATTATCTGCGGTAATCCCGGTCTACAAGACGCGCTTCCGAGCAGCTACGGTGGGAACTGGGCGGTTTATCCGTTTCTTGGGGAGGCTAAGGTTCTCCTCGGCGATCTAACTGCGGGACTCCTGGTCGTTGATGCCAGCCACGCTACAGAAAACATCAAGAATGTGGTGTCAGATTTTGACGGTGACGGCAGAACGGACTTCTCGGTCTTCAGATCTTCTAACGGAGACTGGAATATCGAGAACAGTTCCGACTCTTCGCCATCGACGTTGAACTGGGGATTGCCCGGAGACGTGATCACACCCGGCGACTATGACGGTGACGGAAAAACAGATCACTCGATCTTTCGACCGAGTACCGGCACATGGTGGTCTGTGCTGAGTTCGAATGGCTCAAGGCCTGCCGTTCAGTTCGGACTCGATGGTGACATCCCTGTTCCGGCGGACTACGACGCTGACGGCCGCACCGATATCGCGGTGTGGCGACCATCGACCGGTCTTTGGTATATCAACCAAAGCACGCTCGGTCTCCGTATACAGCGATGGGGCGTGCCAACGGATAAGGTCTTTGCCGGAGATTACGAAGGCGACGGGAAAGCCGACCTGGTCGCATGGCGTCCGTCTAACGGGGTCTGGTACGTCTTGCAGAGTTCGTCCAGCATTCCGATGTACTACACGTTTGGTACCAGCGGCGATAGGCCGTTATTCGCCGATCTTGATGGCGATGCTCGTGCCGATATTTCGGTTTACCGTCCATCGACCGGAATCTGGTACTCGATCAATTCGATCGGCAGCGTTTTTAGCGCGTATCAATTCGGGATCGCCGAAGATACGCCGATCCCTGCCGATTACGACGGTGATGGAAAAACTGACATCGCGGTATTCCGTCCAAGCACCAACGTTTGGTACCGAGTGAACAGCACGAACGGCACGTTCACTATCAGAGAATTCGGTGCGACCGGAGACGAGCCTTCACCTTCATCGGTTCAACCGCAGTAACTGTGTAGGACGACACGAATTTGTCACAAAAAACCCAGGGTCAAAACAAACTTGACTTTGGGTTTTTTGTTTTTATGATTGCTTTATGAAATTACGCCTTACGGTGGACACCGGAACGCTGGCCGGGAAAGTTTACGAGTTGGAAAGCGGGTATCTAACTATCGGACGCGGGGAAAACTGCAGCATACGTTTCGACCCCCGCACCGAACGCATCGCGTCGAAACAGCACGCGTTCATCGAGGCGAAAACCGATGGCTTTTATCTGTCCGACAATAAAAGCCTGAACGGGACCTTCGTCAACGGCGAGCGGGTTGAACAAACGCGAATCAATTCAGGAGACGGCCTGCAATTCGGCCGCAACGGGGCAACCGCGTCGGTGACGATCGAGCATCCTGCCGCGCAAGCTCCCGATCTTGCTGCCGCACAGTTCCAGCAAATAGAACAAGCCGCACGGCATCAGCACGACAATTTTCAAAGTTCGATGATGAGTATCGGTCTCGGCCAACTCGAGGCCGTGCCCGAACCAAGCCGTACCGGACGATATGTCGGAATCGGCTTCACGATATTTGCGATCGTCTTCATGTCGCTGATCGTCGTTGCGCTGATGTTCCTGAGTGTCGGTATCGTTCCGGCCATAATTGCTTCGGTGGTCGCATTCGTTCCGGCGGTCTTGTATCTGTTGCCACTGATATGGCTCGACAGATACGATCCCGAACCGCTCTGGCTGCTCGCGCTCGCCTTTGCCTGGGGTGCTCTGGTGGCCGTCATCTTTTCCATCGTTGTGAACTCCCTGATAGCGGGTGTCGTTGAGGTAAATATGGGACCCGGTGCCGGCCAGATCGCCGGCGGCGTACTATCGGCTCCTATCTTTGAAGAGGCCTCAAAGGGCGTGGGGCTGCTCGTCCTGCTCATTTTCTTTCGGCGTTACCTGGACGATATTCTGGACGGAATCGTCTTCGCGGGCGTCATAGCTCTCGGTTTCGCGACGGTCGAGAACGTGCAGTATTACGGTGCGGCACTCAGCGAGGCGGGGCTTGGCGGATTGATCGTCCTCTTTTTTATGCGAGGGATCCTGTCGCCGTTCGCTCACGTCACGTTTACATCCATGACCGGGATCGGCGTCGGTATCGCCCGCGAATCGCACAGTACGTTCGTTCGAGTTTTGGCCCCGTTCCTCGGCTACTGCGGTGCCGTGTTCCTTCACGCACTCTGGAATGGAATGGCAATACTTGGCGGGTTCGAATCGTTCATGGTCGGTTACCTGGTTATCGAGATTCCATTCTTCCTGATGTTTGTAGGTTTCGGGCTTTACGTAATGCATCGCCAGAATAAGATCCTCAAGGAAATGCTTGCGATCGATATTGCCCGAGGCCTGATACCGAAAGAGCACGGTGATACGGCGGTGTCGGCATTTAAGAGCTCGGCCTGGCTGATCGGCGGTTTGTTCAGCGGAAAGTTTCGGGTACGCAGCCGATACCTCCGGGCCCTCGGCAAGCTTGGCCTCAGTTACTGGCACATCCAGCGAGCGACGGCTGCGCAGGGGCAAACCGGGAGCTTTCAGCAGAATCCGATCTTGCGGGAAGAAGTACTAAAATGGCGCGATCAGGTATAGGGCAGAAGTCAGAAGTCAGAAGTCAGAAGGCGGAGAGAAGTAGGCGGAAGGCAGTAGGCGGAAGGCAGTAGGCAGTAGGCGGAAGGCCGAAGGCAGAAAGCAGAAAACAGAGGCGGAAAGCAGAAAGCGGAAGGCTGTTGACTTGAGCATTGCTGCTTCTGCCTACTGCCTTCCGCTTACCGATCTGGTAGGCCGTGCAGGGATTGAACCTGCGACCCACGGATTAAGAGTCCGTTGCTCTACCAACTGAGCTAACGACCCAGAAGGAAAGGATTATAGCAAGAAGATCGTGAAAATGTGAAAAGGTGAAAAAGTAAAAAGCATTTCCTCACCGCCTTTATTTTTCATCAACCATTTCACTTTTTCACATTTCCACCCTTAGACGTTTTAGTCGATGAAAGAGTGTCCCAAATGTGAAGTGTGTTTTACCGACGACGTGACCGTCTGTCCTGACGATCAGACGGCGACGCGGTTTTCGCTGCCGGGTGAGCAGCTTCTGGCCGGACGGTATTTCCTTGAAAAACGCATCGGCCGCGGAGCGATGGGTCAAGTGTATCTCGCAAAGGATACGAAATTTGACTCGCGCAAAGTTGCGGTAAAAACCGTGCGACAGGACATTCTCAGCAGCGACGATCTCCAGGAAGGCGAAGCCATCGCGCGTTTCGAACGCGAGGCTCAGGCTGCCGCATCTATCCAACATCCTAATACGGTCAGCGTTACGGACTTCGGTGAATCCGAGGACGGCGTCTTCTATCTAGTGATGGAATACGTCGAGGGCGAGACGCTGCATAAGCTTCTCCGTCGGGAAGGAACGCTCCCGGTCAAACGCGCCGTGCGGCTTCTTCGTCAGATAGCCGATGGCGTCGACGCAGCACATGACATTGGTATTCTTCACCGCGATCTCAAGCCCGCCAATATCTTCCTGATGCAAAAAGGAAAGGGCGGTGACGGATTTATCAAGGTCGGTGACTTTGGCCTTGCGAAGATCGTCCGCCAAACGGTGACGGATTTTAATTCGAATGCGACGCCATCGTCGCGCGGTATTATCGGCACGCCTGAATTCATGTCGCCCGAACAGATGCAGCCCGAGGTGGGCGTCGACGCTCGGGCGGACATCTACGCCCTCGGCACGATCGCCTATCTAATGCTTGGCGGCAAGACGCCATTTGTCGGCGACATGATGCAGTTGGTGATGCAGAAGATAATGCACAAGCCTGCGCTTCTATCGTCGCTGCGCTCCGACATTCCGACCGATGTCGAGCGGGTGATAATGCAGTCCCTGGAAATCGATCCGAGGAACAGGCCAGCAACGGTTGCGGATTGGATCGCCGATCTCGAAGAGGCGTCCGAAGATGTAGATGAAGCCAAGCGTTCTGGAATATCGAGGCTGGTCGTTATGGCACCTGTCGGTGCCGAGGTATATGTCGATGACGAGCGGAAGGGAAGTATCGGACGTTCCGGGCGCGTTGTGCTCACCGATATCCCGCCCGGGCAGCATATTCTGCGCGTCTCGAAGCCCGGCGAAAAGGACGACGAACGCGTCATCGAAATTCGCGAGGGTGCGGGTGAGCAGGTGATCCAGGCTCAGCTGAAGACTCTGCACCGTCAGGGAAGCCAGCCGTCTCCGTCGCAGGGCAGCAGCAGTGGCGGTGTACATTCGAGCCTGATGCCGGGCATCGTCGCGTGTGCAAGCTGCAGTTCGCGGTTTGCGGAAGGCGTAAAGTTCTGCGGGCGTTGCGGTGGACGATCTTTTGTCCTTGTCAGCGCGGGCGAAGCGGCGTCAACGTTTCCATGCCCCCGATGCGCGACACCTCTTCCTGAGAATTCGAGGTTCTGTGGACGCTGCGGTCTGAACATGGTGCCCCGGTCTTCATCATCGGGCTTCGGTGCTCGACCGCCCGCCAGTCTTCCTCCACAGGCCGAGCGCGTCTGCCGGCGTTGCGGCGGGGCGTATCCGCCGCACATAAAATTCTGCGGCCGCTGCGGTCACGGCATGGCATAGAGGGCCCGCGTCGCTGACAACCGTCCACGATACGCTTATAATATGTGGAATTAAGTCGCCCGTGAGATTAAAGGAATTCGCTAGATGAAAATTTGCCCAACCTGCCGAAGAACCTACGAGGACGACGGCTTGAACTTTTGTCTCGAGGACGGTTCCGTATTGAGGTTGGCGCACTCGGATGCGGCACCAACGGTGGTAATGAACCAGGCTCGACCGACGAGTCCGTCACCGACGCATGGTGGTACCCAAACTGGCCGCGACGTGCAAAACGCCGGATCCTATTCGATGCAGCCGAAGAAGAAGTCGTCCAAGGCGTGGATCTGGGTTGTTGGCATTTTCGCATTATTGATCCTGCTTTGCGGCGGCGGCTTTGCCGGATTCTTTCTCTATGTCGCCTCGGTGGCAAACTCGAACGCGGCCGCGAATTCTACGAAGGGAACCGCTAACTCTAATACGACACGGGCAAATACTTTCACGACTCGCAGTCCGAGCCCGTCCGGCGAGACACAAGCCAGCGTTCAGGAAGTCGATCTTTCGAAACACGTAAAAGAAGGCTCTGAGTACGGCACAACCGAATTCACCGATGGTGAGTTGCTGATGGCGGCGAAAGAGAAAGGATATTATTACGTACTCGTCACGGCCGACGATTACAAAACCGACGGTGCTCAGACTCGTGTCACGGTGCGCAACCCGCAAGCTCAGGATTCTGACCTCGGTTACGGATTGGTCTTCCACAGCGATACAAGCCCGCTCGAGAAAGATTACGCGTTCCTCATCGACTCGAAGCGAAAACGGTTTCGTGTCGTGCGGCACGAACCCCAGGACGAGATAACCATAACCGCCTGGACCGGCTCAAAGCTGATCAATGAAGGCACGGCGGAGAATATTCTCGAGGCCCGTGACAAGGGCAACAAGATCGAACTCTACATCAACGGTCAGCTCGCAACTACCATCAGTAACAAAAACGGACCTACCGGTGGTGTTCCCGGCCTTTATGCCGGTGACGGAGCGAAGATCGGATTCAAGAAGCTGGAGATCGTAAGGTAGAGGCCGCACTTCATGAAAAAATGTCTTAAATGCGGCCAGAGCTATATTGACGAAACGCTCAATTTTTGTCTTAACGACGGTGAGCTTCTGGTTCAGGCAACTGGATATGCACCGCCTCCGACACAGTATGTCGACGACTCGCCTCCAACGCTGATGATAAATCAGCCGCGGGTAACGAATCCGATCGATTGGGCCGGATCTACTCCTGCGGTATGGCAGAATCAAACGCCGGCGCCCGCCGCCGATCAGCAGTTCGCATTTGCGAACTACGGGGCGTCGCGCGACCAAACTCTCCCCACGATCTCGCTTGTCCTCGGCATCATCTCCTGCTTTCTTGTCTGCTGTGCGGGCGGTATATGGCTCGGGCTTCCGGCGGCGATCGTCGGCTTCATCGCAATGCGGAACGCAGAAAACAATCCTACCCGTTATGGTGGCCGGGGAATGGCGATCGGCGGCATGGTTTTAGGAATCATTACGTTTCTCGCGTCCCTCTTTTTCCTCATATTCGGTCAGTTGTCGTGACGCCGGCAAAACCTCTATACTTCTAGCGATGCGTGTAACACTGCATGTTGCTGCGGGCCCTCAGACCGGACGCGACTTCACATTCGACCAGCACGACACATTCATGATCGGGAGAAGTGAGGAGTCACAGTTCTGCCTGCCGCAGGACCGTTTTTTTTCGCGCCATCACTGTATTCTTGAGATCGCCCCGCCGCAATGTTTCCTTCGCGACCTGGGCTCGACGAACGGTACGTTTGTTAACGGTGTGCGGGTCGATACTGCCCACTTAAAGCACGGCGACCGGATCCAGGGCGGTGAAACGGTACTCGAGATCGAAGTAGCGGCCGACCCATCGGAGTTTTACATCCCGGGCCCCGGATCCGCCGAGCGTACCGAACCCTCGATCATTACCGTCGCCTGCCTCAACTGCGGCGTACCTTCGAAGGCTGAAGCGTCACGCCCGGACGCCAAGCTGACGTACGTCTGCGACGAGTGCCGCGAGAAACTCAGGAAAAATCCGCAGCCGATACCCAACTATCAGATGCTCCGTGTCCTCGGCCAGGGTGGTATGGGAAGCGTGATGCTCGCGCGTTCCGTCAAGGACGGAAGCGCAGTGGCAATAAAAACGTTGCTGCCTGAGGTTGCCGTAAGCGAACAATCGCTGAAGCGGTTCATACGCGAGATCGAAGTTGCATCGTCGCTGCGGCATCCGAACATCGTTAGCTACATCGAGCACGGAACGCATAACGGGATCGTCTATCTCGTGACGGAGTATGTGACGGGTTTGGACGCGTCGAAGCTTGCGAAGCAGCGCGGCGGGAAGCTGAATTACAAGGAAGTCGTGAAAATCATCGAGCAAACACTCGCCGCGTTGGAGTTCGCGCATGGCATGGGCTTCGTTCACCGCGACATCAAAGAGCAGAACATCCTTGTCGATGGAAGCTATCCCGACTACGTGGCGAAGCTGACCGATTTCGGGTTGTCGAAGAGTTATAAGCAAACCGGCATGAGCGGTGTGACGATGGTCGGCGACGTCGCGGGGACGATCGCCTACATGCCGCCGGAGCAGGTTCGTGATTTTAAAGAGGTCCGTCCGCCGTCGGATATATATGCGATAGGCATGACTGCGTACAGTCTTCTGACCGGCGCCCATCCGCTGGACATCAGTCCAAAGGCCGGTATTTCAGAAACCGTGAAAGCCATCTTCGAGAAACCGATCATTCCGATATCGAGTCGAATTTCCGATGTTCCGAATCGCGTGTCTGCCGTCATCGAAATGGCACTGGCGAAACAGATCGACCGTAGATGGCGAACAGCCGGCGAAATGCGCGACGCTTTGCTAAGCGCGATGTAGGTTCATCGCAGCGTCGTCCGTTTGGTCGGGAATGTTGGCCGCCGCAATAACCAAGCCGATCAGTACCCACAAATGTCGAGCGTTCTCAAAAGATCCCGTTAGTCCCTCATAAACGAAAGCCGAAACGAATGCGATCCCGAGTCCGACGCGAACAGTTGTGATCTCACGGCCAGGTTCTCGATCTCCGAATGCGGTTTTCAAAACTGCCGCGATTATCGTAAGCAGACCCATGAGTCCGATGATGCCCGATTGCGCGGCGACGTTCAGAAACATGTTGTGGGCGTCGGTCAGCAAGCTCCAGCCGCCATCAGAATTCTGATAGACCACGCCGGCGACGCCTGTGCCGAGACCTTTGCCGGTTACCGGAGACGCTATAAAAGTATTTACCGCATCGGTCCAAACCAGCATTCGAGATGAGGGACTGAACGTACCGAGCAACGGGATCTCGAAGGTAAATGGTGATGTGGCTTGAACCGAGAGTGCGATGGGGGCAATGGCCAGGAAGCAAAAAGCGACGATACTGCTCGCGATCAGTCCCAGCCTCGGGACCGTTCTGCCGCGTCCCGCAAAGTAGATCCACAGCCCCGCTCCAAGAAACAGTCCGCCCAGTCCGATCGACACTGTAAACACGGCTGCTATCGAGATCACAACGACAAGTGCAAGAGCCGGCGTCCTCCTAAGCCAACGCATCTCGACCGAGATCAGAGCCACGATCAGCGTCACCGTAAGATAGTTACAGAACATACTGGCGGAGATGAATGTAGAACTGATCCGCGGAAAATTTCCCATCGGCACCGCACCATAATGGTAAGTGATGTCGGGAAGCAAACTGCTGCCGGGCATGACGTAGTAGAGAACGATACCGAGCACCGCGATGAGCAGCGGGAAGGTCGCGCCCGCTGTCCACGCCATGAGAACCAGTTTCATCCTTTTGAATGTCGTTACGAGGTTCGCTGTCAGTATTGCCAGCAAGATCAAATAAGTCTCACCGGCGAGCTTACGGTAACTGAGATCCGGGTTTGTCGAGAAGATCGAAGAAAGCAGCAAGGCGGCGAAGTACAGCGCGAACATCCAGAATGCGGAATGCCATCTGAAAGGGGAAAAGCGCATTACCGTCGCTATCAGCCAACAAATGAAGACAAATGGAAAGATCAGATCGGTCGGCGTGAGCTCAGCGAAAGTCGTCGTGACCGCCGGCTTCATAAAGCCGAGAGAGAGGATGAGGATCAGGAATAGTGCGAAGACAATTCGGTTGATCCGGTACTCCCATTTCGGCCGTGTCATTTTATTAAAGCGTCTTGGTAACTTTCGCCAGGGAGCGTGGCTCGTCGGGGTCGAGCCCCTTCGCTTCTGAAAGATGCGCGGCAAACAGTTGCGCCGGAATTATAAACGGTATCGGGGACAAGAATTCTTCGATATCACCCGGGAGCTTGATCGTATGGGTTGAAAGCTTCGCGACCTCGTCGTCGTTCGTTATCGAGAGCGAGTCGGCATTTAACTCGTGAAGCCTGTTCAAAAGATCGACGCTGCTCGGTTTCGTAACACCTTGCGGTGCGAACAATATCACAGGGAACCGGCGTTCGACGATCGCGAGCGGGCCGTGATAGAAATCCGCCGACGAGAATCGTTCGGCCACAACGTAACAGGTCTCCATCAACTTCAGCGCCAGCTCGTACGAGTTTCCGTAGTTCATCCCGCGCCCGACCACGACGCAGTTTTCCATGAAGATGTAACGTTGAACCACTTCTTTAACTTTTTCCTGTAGCTGAAGTGCATTCTCCGTAAAGGCGGGTATCTTATGAAAATCAAGACGCTTATCTCCCATTGCGTTCGCCAGCATATAGAAATGAAGCATCTGCCCGGTATATGTCTTCGTCGCCGCGACGCTTCTCTCTCGTCCGGCGTGGATCAGCAGCGTCTCGTCGGCGATCTTCGCCATCGATGAGTCCGCTTCATTCGTAATACCGATAGTGAACGCACCGAAGTCGTGAGCTTGCTCAAGGACGTGATTTATATCGACGCCTTCGCCCGATTGTGAAACCCCGATGACCACCGCTCGCTTCAGACGGAGTTTCGCATTGTAGAGTGTGAACACTGACGGCGCCGAAAGGGAAACCGGAATTCCCGTTGTGACCTCGAGCAGATATCGTCCGAAAAGCGCGGCATTGTCAGAGCTTCCGCGGGCAACAAGGATGATTACGTCAATATCCTTTTGCCGTAAAAAATCTCCGAGCTGGGTGATTTTGTCCAGCTCGGCCGTTATCGTTCGTTCGAGGACCTGCGGTTGCTCCGCGATCTCCTGAAGCATTAGAGACATAATTCAAAGGAAAGATGAAAGCCGGGCAAATGATAACATCCACTCGCCGACCGACAGAAATTCGAGTTTCGATCCGAAATATAGCCGGCGTGTGCCGTAGATCACTCCCCTAAGTTGACTCGGCGTGGACGGCCCGTGCCCCTTTTTTCGACATCTCAGTAAGCACGGAGTTGATGGCTCCACCGAGAAGCAGGGCCAGGCCCGTAATATACATCCAGAGCATCAGGATAATTACCGCACCTAGCGAACCATATGCTTTGTTGTAGGTATTGAAATATTGCAGATACAAACGAAACAATCCGCTGAACACGATCCATACAAGGATCGCGGTTATCGCGCCCGGACTGATCCACACCCAGTGAAACTCGTCGAAGCAGGGAACCCAACTGTAAACGACGGCCGTTGCGAAGAGCATCACGATCAAGAGTGCCGCCCATTGGATCGTCATCAAGACAAATGGCGACGTGATCTCGAAACCTAATCCACCGACGGCGACCTTAACCAATGCCCAGCCAGCCGTCACGCTCGCCAGTACGATCGCGATCAACAGGATGAACAGCAGAGTCAGAACAAGCGACTGCAGTTTCGTCATCCACCATGATCGCGACTCTCTAACCTCGTAAACACGGTTGAGTGCGGTCCTGATGCTGTCAACGCCCGCTGATGCCGACCAAAGCGTTACAAGCAATCCGAGTGTGAGTTTGCTACCCGAACTGTTTTCGATGATCTCGTCCATGGTCGTTCGGACAAGTTGATACGCCGTGCCCGGCATAATCTGGGCAAGGTACTGATACAACTCTCGGCGAAGCTCGTCGGTCGATTCGAGCACCATTCCGAAGAGGCTCACGAGAAATAGCAATAACGGAAAGAACGCGAACGAGAAATAGAATCCGACCTGAGCGGCGCTGCTCGGAACGTCGGTGTCAAAGAACTTGTCGTATAGTTCCTTAAAAAAAACCTTCCACTCAAATTTCGATAGTACGTCCACAAATTTAGATTATCGAAATCTACCCCGGCGCGGCAACAGTTTGAGTGAGATCCGCTATCCGCGGGAACGCTCGAGCAACGTCATCGCCAGCAGGCTGAGCATGACCCGCGGCTCTTCTTCGGTATCCATCTCCCCAAGCTTTGTCATCTGAAACTTGCCTTCGAGAAACGCCGGCTGCTTTGCAAGTCGCGCAACGGGCGAACCGTCGAGTCGTGAGACGACGTAGGAGGGGTTGAAGAAGTAACCGGTGAACATACCGACGACCGGCAGTTCTCCGATGAGCGAATCGACCACCTTGATCCATCCGTTCTCCTCATTGATCTGCATCGTCTGAACATCTCGGCCGTCAAAGATCTCGTAATTTGCCTTGAAGATCGAACGCATGCCTTTCCGTTTGATCGAACCGAGAAAAGCTCCACGGGCGTCGGTGAAATTATATTTTGCGGAAAAATCCAGAACGCGATCTGCCTTGATATTGAAGAGCTGCTGCGTCTGGCCTTCATCCGCAAAGACGTTAATGTCCTCTTTCAGCTTGAATAGTTTTTGTTTGACGTAGCCAAGCAGGTTACCGCTTGCGTCGCGAAGATAGATCTGGCTCGCAATTGCCAGGATCTTAAATGAAAAGTCGATCGGATAGTTCATCAGTTTTGCCTCGTATTTTTAACTGTCTTGAGAGTCGTTAGCAGAGAGCTCATTGGTGTATAGACGAGTCACGCGTCGGTCGATGCCGCATGTGACTTCGTATGAGATGGTGCCCATCGCGGCCGCAAGGTCCTCTGCGAAGATCTGCAAGCCGTTCTGGTGCCCAATCAGGATAACCTCGTCGCCAATCTGGACCCCGGCGATTTCCGTCACATCCAGCAGCGTCCAGTCCATCGATATTCGTCCGACGACAGGAACGTATTCTCCACCTGCGATGGCGCGGCCCGCGTTCGACAGAAGACGGCTGTAGCCATCCTGATATCCGATCGGGAGCGTCGCTATTACCGAGTCGCCTCCCGTCGTGAAGGTTCTGCCGTAACCAAGTGTTTCTCCGGCCGGGACTTTTTTCAAATGAGCGATGTGTGTGTGAAGCGACATCACCGGTTTGAGTTCCGGTTTCTCGATAGCCTTCGGCAACACGTCGCCGCCGAGGCCATAGAGAACGCCACCCACTCGGACCATATTTCCGCGCGAGGCGGGATGAGCGACGGTCGCGGGTGAATTTGCAAGATCGAGATACGTAGGCTTGAAACCGCGGTCGCGAAAAATAGAGACAGCGTCGTCGAAGCGTCTGATCTGAAGATCGGTGAAATGGTTTTCTTCGAGATCATCGGCGGCCGCGAAATGGGTCATCACACCTTCGAGCAGTAAGTGATCAAGCGATTTGAGTGCGTCGGCGAACTCGCTGACCTGATCGTATCTAACGCCGATCCGGCCCATCCCGGTATCGACCTTTACATGGATGGCTACCGAAGTCCCTCGCTTTGCCGCGGCCTCATTTAGCGTCCTGGCCTTTTCGATCTGAAAAATTACAGGGGTCAGATTGTAATTCAGCGCCGTGGTTTCCTGGCCATCCCAGAAGCCGCCTAGACATAGAATTCGTTTTCGAATCCCAGCCTTCCTGAGTTCGACACCCTCCTCGGGAAGTGCGACGCCGAACCAGTCGACCCCCTCGGCCTCAAGCCGTTTCGCACACTCGACGGCTCCGTGCCCGTACGCGTCGGCCTTTACGACGGCCATGTATTTCAAATTGGCTCCGGCAAACTTTTTCACCGAGAGAAAGTTGAACGCGAGATTGTCGAGATCGATCTCAGCCCAGGTTGGCCGTTGAGAAGTGTTTTCAGGCATCAAGTGTGGATAAATAGCAGGGAATTTTGATCATAAATATTTAGTACGCAGCTTTAACTGTCTCGCCGCAGACCCCTAAAGTGAATTCTCCGAGAAGCTAAGACTTCACTTTCACATAGTTGCGATGAGACTTTAGCTGTCTCGGAGCCGACACCTAAAGTAAAACTCATAGCGGAATATTGCCGTGTTTCTTTGGCGGATTAGTATCACGCTTGTTTCGCAGCAATGATAACGCCCTTATCAGCATTGGCCGCGTCTGTGCGGCCTCGATGACCTCATCTATAAAGCCGCGTTCGCCAGCAATCTACGGATACGCGAACTTGTCGTAGAATACGTCGACTAACAGCAGCCGATCTACTT
>JBKKAS010000017.1:0-13382 GCA_046714595.1 Pyrinomonadaceae bacterium
GTGCGGAATGCGGAATGCGGAGTTCGTTCTGCAGAATTTTCCTCGCTTCCGTTACTGTCGGATTCCGCACTCCGCGTTCCGCATTCCGCATTCCCCGAAGGTTCCGCATTCCGCGTTCCGCGTTCCGCATTTCCCCTCGCGTGATCAAGCTGCACGACTCCGGCGGCGACGGCGTCCTGTAGTTGCTCCCAACGATGTCCAGTAAAGAAGTAGTCGTCTGGTTCAAACTCGACATTCATCTCTCTCGCGAATTCGTTTGCACCGTCGGCGGCTAGCAGGACGTGCGGAGTTTTTTCCATCACGAGGCGCGCCAGTTTGATGGGGTGTTTTACATTTCTTACGAAGGCGATCGCACCCGCATCTAGCGTCTTACCGTCCATGATCGACGCGTCCATCTCATTTTTTCCGTCGTGAGTAAACACCGATCCGCGGCCGGCGTTGAAGAGTGGGAAATCCTCGAGCGCGCAGACAGACTGCTCGACGGCATCGAGTGAGCTTCCGCCGCCGGATAAAATTTCCCAGCCGACGCGGAGTGCGTTCTCGAGCCCGTCGCGGTATTCGCGTTCAAGCTCGGGCGTCATCGACGATTGAAGGATCGTTCCGGCACCACCGTGAATGGCAAGCGCGATCTTATTCATGGATATATCTTAACCGCAGAGACGCCAAGACGCAGAGGGAAGAAATTTAAGGCGCTCGGAACATGCTTTGCAGTCTTTCTTGACTTGCTGGGTGATCAGGTAGATCCGTCGCCGTCCGAAGTGAAGGATGCCCTCATCAAGACGATCTACCGGTTAGAAGAATGGGTCCGGCGAGCTGACATGGCCGGACCATCTATTTATACTTTGCCGTAACGGACGGCAAGAGTCTGGCCGCAGTGCGATACGTCTCTGACCCCGAGGTCGAGCCGATCTCGCTCTATTTCTCAAACCGAGGCGAATACCGATGTTGCAATGGAAGGCCGGAAATCGCCGAGGGCAGGCTCGAACAGAGTGGAATCATTGTTGCGTCCGAGCGCCTGACCGAAAACAACGACGACTGGGTGCATGTCGCACCGAACCATGTCTTGACGCTAGACGGTTGTCTAAATGCAAATGTAGATGTCATGCCGACGATATGAGGAAGTCAATTCCCGTTTCTAGCGATGCCGGTCGGGCTGTGAGCAATTGGGATTTTTTTCTAATGGTCAAATCGCGTGTAAATCGTGGATCATTTCGCGACAAAGCGCGACATCGTTCGCACTTTGCCTGCCCATTTGATCTGAAGTCTTGAAAACTCAGACAGTTGCCACGGGTATAACAATTGCGGCCCTGTAGCCGGGAAGTTTATTCAATTAACAGAAGGGGTGTCGCCATAGAGCGATCAAAAAATATGAAAATATCAAAAGTATTGCATATCATAACGGTCATTGTCGGGTTTGCGGGTATTGTGACAGCGTTTGTCGGGGTTGCCGCGGGTTCAGGACTGATTTGGGGACTGACAAAGGAACACATACTTATGTGCTCAGGCCTGCTTATGCTTATAGCGATATGGTTGGCGGTTAGTTCCGTACATCATGTCATGCTGGAGAACAGAGGCGACGTTGTGTAGCGAGACCGTCAATTCGCTTCGCTCGGCGGCACAAGTAACGTCTGAGATTGCAGTACCTGCGCCTTCTTCCGGCACTATCACGTCTCGCTCGGTCAACGCCGGAGAGGTCGTGGACGCCAACAAGGAACTAATGCGCATCACTGATCTGGCGAGCGTGTGGGTCATTGCACAGGTGTATGAAAAAGACCTCGCGAGATTTCGGGTTGGTGGTGGCGCAAGCGTAACTTCAGATGCATTTCCTAACCGCCTGTTTCGCGGCCATGTAACCTATATCGACCCCCAGCTCGATGAAACAACGCGCACCGCAAAAGTTCGAGTCGAGCTCTCGAATCCGAATCGCGAGTTAAAGATCGGAATGTATGTACGAGTTGCATTTGCGGCGACCGGTAATTCCGAGAGAACAGTACCGGTTGTTCCGGCCAGTGCGGTGCAGAACATAAACGGCCAACAGACCGTTTTCGTCTCAACCGCCGATCCGAATGTATTCGAACTGCGACCGGTTCGCCTGGGCAAAGAGAACGAGGGACGCTATCAGGTCCTCGAAGGTTTGACCGTCGGTGACCGCGTCGTTACGAACGGGAGCTTCATGTTGCGAGCCGAATGGCTGAAAGCAAATCAAGGAATCGAACACCTCCATTAGTTACGGTGCGCGAACACTCTTGCCCAGAGCAGAGTTGCTGAAACAAAAATCCTTCGCATCGCCCAATGCGGCGGTAGAATGAGAAAAGATTATGCAAATACCTAACGACCCTGTTTGTGGAATGACGGTTTCGCCGGATACGTCTGCGGGAAGCTATCAGTTCGAAGGCAATACCTATTACTTCTGCTCGAAAGGCTGCTTGCAAAAATTCACGGCTGATCCTCGTTCATACCTGGACCCAGAGGAACCGGTTGTGAGTGCTCGCGACGATGTTGAATACACATGTCCGATGCATCCCGAAATTGTTCAGATCGGACCAGGAAGCTGTCCGATCTGCGGGATGGCCCTCGAGCCGAAAACTATATCGCTGGAAGGCGATGACAATTCAGAGCTACGCGACATGACTAGGCGGTTCTATATCGCCGTGGCTTTGACGCTGCCGATATTCGTGCTTGAAACGGCCGGAATGTTGCTACCGGTTGAAACCGTGATCCCGCCGCGGATTGGGTCCTGGATACAATTTATCCTCGGAACGATTGTTGTGCTGTGGGGCGGATTTCCGTTTTTTCAACGCGCGTGGTTGTCGGTCAAGAACATTAGCCCGAATATGTTCACGCTCATCGCAATGGGAATCGGGGCCGCCTGGATCTATAGCACCGTGGCGATATTCTTCCCGCAAAAGTTTCCCGCATCTTTTCGCAGTCACACGGGTGAGGTGCCGCTCTATTTTGAAGCCGCCGCCGTAATAACGACTTTGGTCTTACTTGGTCAGGTTTTGGAGCTACGTGCACGGAGCCAAACGTCGAGCGCGATAAAACAGCTTCTCGGCCTAGCGCCAAAAACGGCGCGGCTGATCGATGAAGGCGGTAATGAGCGGGATGTCCCCCTCGAAGCTGTGAAGATCGGTGATCTACTGCGCGTGCGTCCGGGCGAGAAGATTCCGGTCGATGGTGTAGTTACCGAAGGCCGAAGTTCAGTGGACGAATCGATGGTTACTGGGGAATCGATTCCCGTCGAGAAAGAAGCCGGTAGCAATGTCGTTGGTGGAACGGTAAATGGAACTGGAAGTTTTGTCTTGCGGGCTGAACGCGTTGGAAGCGAAACCTTACTGGCGCAAATCGTGCGGATGGTAAGTGAAGCCCAACGAAGCCGGGCGCCGATCCAGCGACTCGCCGACCTGGTTTCGGCTTATTTCGTTCCGACGGTGATCGTAGTGGCGATCATAACGTTTGTTATCTGGATGCTCGTCGGCCCGGAGCCTCGTTTCGTTTATGCGTTGGCGAATGCGATCGCGGTCCTGATCATTGCTTGTCCGTGCGCCCTTGGACTGGCAACGCCGATGTCAATCATGGTGGGTACGGGTCGTGGCGCGACGGCCGGCGTTCTCGTTAAGAACGCCGAGGCTCTGGAAATTCTGGAAAAGGTCAATGTTCTGATCGTCGACAAGACCGGAACTTTGACCGAAGGCAAACCCAAACTTATCTCTGTTGTCGCTAAGGGTATGGATGAACAAGAATTTCTTAAACTTGCTGCAAGCCTCGAACGAAACAGTGAACATCCTCTCGCAGAATCGATTGTCGCTGGTGCCGAGGAACGAAAGATCGAATTCTTGTCTGTGGAGAATTTTGAATCAAGCACCGGAAAAGGAGTCACGGGTGAAGTTGGAGGTCGACGAGTGGCGCTTGGAAATCGAAAGCTGCTCGAAGATCTGAACGTTGGGATAGACGAGACTCTTCTGACTCAAGCCGACGAACTCAGAGCCGATGGTCAGACAGTTATGTTGGTAACTGTAGATGATCGTCACGCAGGACTACTCGGGGTTGCCGATCCGATTAAAGAGTCGGCGGCTGAGGCTATAAAAATGCTTCACGAAGCAGGTGTGGAAATTGTGATGCTCACTGGTGATAATCAGGTGACTGCTAATGCCGTCGCAAAGCGCCTCGGCATCGACAAAGTCCAGGCCGATGTGCTGCCGGAACAAAAAAGCGAGATCGTTAAGCAGTACCAGGGCAGCGGAAAAATCGTAGCTATGGCAGGAGACGGCATAAACGACGCGCCTGCGTTGGCGCAGGCTCACGTCGGGATCGCAATGGGGACGGGAACGGACGTGGCAATGGAAAGCGCGGGCGTAACGCTGATCAAAGGTGATCTTCGTGGAATTGTTAGAGCGAAACATTTAAGCCGCGCCACGATGTCGAATATCAGACAAAACCTTTTCTTCGCATTTATATACAACGCTCTCGGCGTGCCGATAGCCGCAGGGATTCTCTACCCATTTTTCGGATTGCTCCTTTCGCCGATAATCGCGAGTGCGGCAATGACGTTCAGTTCTGTGTCAGTGATCATGAACGCTTTGCGCCTTCGAAAAATTAATCTTTAGAGAATTCTTCCTGGTCGTATTTAGAGTGTTGGGACAGTTTGCATAGATTAATGTTTTCTCGGCTTCGCGTAGCCACGCCGTTTACGGCGTGGTCGAGATCCCAAAGAAATCGCAGCCCCCTTCAGCGGGCTTACCCGGTAGGGGCGTTGAAGCGCCCTCTGCTTTCCATTCCGCAATCAAACCACGTGCTGAAGCACGTGGACTACGCTCAAACAAAAAAGCGTTTCAATTTCCATAATGACCCACTACCGTATTTAGAGATTCTTTAGGATGTAGTCGACCCGCTCTTCCAGGGGAAGAACCGGTACGTGAACGACCGGGAAGGGCATTGCTTCATAAACCTCGGTAAGCAGCTCCGTGGATTCTTTTCTGTGCAGTCCTGTCCTCTCGCCGCGTGTAGTAGTCCTTATGGGCCCCTTTTCAACTGGGAGCCGATGTGAGGTCGATGTTTTTTCGGGAAACCCTCCACGAATGAACGTTTAGTTTAATGGAGCCAGTTCACCCCTGATTCCACGAACATAATCCTTATCCGAAATGGCAACCGCCGCCGCAAGGCTGCGGGCGCAAAGCCAGGAGTCCTCGTCATACGAAGATCGTCCAGCTGCCGAAGTGAGGTTAAATGAAGTCCCCCGTCCTTTTCTTTTTAATAGCAACAGCTTTATCTAGCGCAGCATTCGCCCAGGGCGAACCAAATATCGCACTGGATCTGAGGCCCGGCCTCTCAGAGAATTCGAGTATCGCGGGACTGACGCGAAACCGTTTCGTACCGAACGAAGGTAACGTCCGCGCTCCTGAGTCGGCCAAGGCCGGAAAGCTTGAACGCCAGATCTTCGAGATCCTGAACGGGGAAAGGCGTTCGAAGGGCCTGCCGGAGTTGGAATGGAATGACGACGTCGCTGCGGTGGCCCGGCTTCATTCTCAAAACATGGCAGAGGAGAAATTCTTTAGTCACCGCGGATCCGATGGGTCGATGGTTGACGACCGTGCAGATCGGTTGGGTCTTGGGGCCTGGCGAACGATCGGCGAGAATATCGCCTACATGCGCGGTTACGATGATCCTGCTGCCCTTGCGGTCGAGAAATGGATGGAATCGACGGCACACCGGAAGAATCTGCTCGGACCTAACTGGAAAGAGTCGGCGGTTGGCGTCGCCGTGACGGAAGACGGAACATACTACATGACGCAGGTATTTTTGCTGCGCAAGTAAACGCGGAACTGCAGTTAGACGAAAGAACGGATCTTTACAACGTAGGTATCGTGAAGATCCGTTCCTCGTTTTGCGGATAAGTTGCTGTTTTTCGTTTACATTCGCGATCGCCTAAAGGTGTGTCAAAAGTGTGTCAATTGATTCGCGGTTTAATTTTACTTACGAAATGTCGATCTCGTAGATCGCGTAACTTCCTGCTCGGTTGCTGCTGAAGATTATCTTCTTGCCGTCTTGCGAAAACTGCGGCGTGGTGTCTTCGGCCTGGTTCCTTGTAACGCGCAACAAATTTGTTCCGTCCGCATTCATCAAATAAATTTCCGAGTTTCCGTCCGTGTTACTACTAAACACAATTTGTTTGCCGTCCGGCGACACTGCGGGCTGGGAGTCGTGGCGGGGGCGAAAGGTCAAACGCTGTTCGGCTTGGTTAGTTTCTAAACGAATCTTGAAAATCTCGAAATTTCCGGTTGCTCCCTCTTCCTTGTCGTTACTGAAAATGATTTGTTTGCCGTCCGGCGACCATTTAGGCGAGATACTGATACCCAGTTTACTCGAATAGATCTGACGTTGGCCGCTGCCGTCCGCATTCATAACATAAAGATCATAAACGCCGGTGTTGCCGTCGCGGTTGCTGGCAAACACGATCTGTTTGCCGTCTGGCGAAAATGCCGGGTTGACATCGCGCGCCGCGTAACGCGTTAAATTTGTCAAACCGCTTCCGTCCGATTTTATCAGACAAATTTCGGTGTTGGACTCGATGCGATTTTGAAAGGCAATCCATTCTCCGTCGGGCGAGAAAACCGGCGCGGGATCGGTATTTTCAGTTTGAAGCAAAACGCGATTTTGTTTGCTTTCGACATCGAACACGCGCAACTCACCTCTTTTATCTTCGATTTCGGCCTGATATGCGATTTCCTTGCCGTCCGGTGAATAGGAAGGAAATTGAAGACTGCTTTTTTCATCCGTCACGATAAGGCGCGGGCGAAAGACTTCCGCGCTGATAACGAAAATATCGTCGTTACCATTGCGGTCAGAGGTAAAAGCGATTTGTGTTCCGTCAGGTGACCAGCCGCCGGGTTCGACACCTTCGTTTGTTTTCCAATCGGTCAACTGTCTAATGCCGCTTCCGTCCACGTTCATTAAATAAACGTCCGAGTTTTCGCTCTCGCGGTCTGCAGAAAAGGCGATAGTCGTCCCGTCGGGCGAAAAAACCGGATGACAGTCCCAAGCCGGATTATTTGTCAGCCGGCGGATATCACTACCGTCGGAATTCATCAAATAAATTTCGGCGTTTCCGTCACGCAGGCTCGCAAAAACAATCTGTTTGCCGTCGGGAGAAAATGACGGGTCGGCATCAAACGCCGGATTGTTGGTAACATTCTCCCTTTTGCCTGTTTCGAGCGTATAAACAAAAATATCCGGGTCTTCGACGGTAATGCCTTTTTGATAAACGACCGTTCGGCTATCGGATGACCAATCGAGATTGCCGCCGAAAAATGGCAGGGGAATTTCATTTGAGCCGTCGGCATTGGCGAGGTACAAAGCAGTTTTATCGTTCGGTTTTACAAAAATTACTTTAGTTTCGTCGGGCGACCATCGACCGTGTTTCAAATTCTCAAAATCTCTGACTTCAATCTGACTCGTACCGTCCGAGTTCATTACAACCGATTCAATTTGCTTATCACTGCCAAAACGCAAAAAGCGAATTCTTCCGTCCTTGGTCCAAGCCGGGTGGTTCTCCTCTTGCGGATTATCGGTCAAACGAATCGCGCCGTATTCGTTTCGCACAGCAGGTGTTGCGCGTTCCCAAGAGAAAAATCCCAAAAGTGAAATTACCGCTACCGCTAAAGCACCGAGCGCGAGCAAAGACCTCTTTGAACGCGACTTCTGAAGCACGGCAATACTGTGAATCTCATGGGAATCGCGTTCGGAATTTGGCGTTTCCTGTTCGTTATCATTTTGGTAAGTATGGGTAAGCTTGAGCCGCAAGCGCCGATGGACAAGCACATCCGTGCCGGGGTCGAGTTGCTTTACGTCGGCCCGAAAACGATAACCGTGTCGGGGCAGCGTTTCGATCAATTGAACGCTGTCCGTATTTAGGATTTTCCTGAGCCGCGAGACATTCTTAACGAGATTCCTTTCCTCAACAAATGATTCCTCCCAAATCGACGCCATCATCTCGTCCTTGGTCAAAAGCTTTCCGTTATTTCGGATAAACAGATAAAGCGTGTCGAAAACCTTATTCGAAAGATGGACCGGCTCACCGTCGGCGAACAGAACGCGCTCCCGAGGATCCAATACGAACTTTCCGAATTCGTATATGAGCCCCTTTATTTCCTGCATTTCGTTCATGTCACAAAAATTTCACAACTTTGTCGGAAACAAATCAAGACAATCTTGTCCGTTTCAACAAGGATAAGGTGTTCAAACTTTTATCTGCGTAGGTTGTGCAATTACAAGGCTGATTGTAACGCCGAACCGGAAGGGAAACAAGAAAAACCTATGGAGCACAAAACCGAGATCGAGATCGAGCTTTACGAAACGGTCGCATATAGCCACCGGAGCGAGAGCTTCGAAAAGTTTTGCCCGGCATGTAACTCCATGGCGGAGATGGCCATGCCGCAGGTTGCCGCCATCCTTACGCATACAACCGAGCGTGAGATCTACAGGCTCGTCGAAACCAGTCGAGTTCATTTCATTGAAACCGACAAAGTTTTGATTTGCCTGAAATCCTTGACGGAAATGTTGTCACAACCGCCACGCGACCTTCCTTTCAATGGAGAGGTAGTTGAGAGTCGGGGCCCGTTGACAAGGAGCAGTGCAAAAACGAGGGATGGTGCGGTTTGATATGCCGCGCACATTTATAAATCAGGGCGATTGCATCCAGTTCTTTAACACCGGCAGATAACGGCGTCAAGATTGTAACTTCAAACAATCATCTGAGACACATTTTGGTTTGCAAAGAATGAGGGAAAATACGCATAAATTTATTATTTCGGTTCTGGCGGCAATGGCTTTGACGAGTTTTACGAATTTCATCAACGCACAATGTCAGTTGAATTTTAATTCGACGTCAAGTGTCAGCGTCAACAACTCTCCCGACGGCCTCGTGACCGGCGATTTCAACCGCGACGGACGCGCCGATTTGGCGGTTGTTAATAAAGGTTCAAATAATGTTTCTATTCTGTTGAGTCAAGACGGCAGCTTTGCCGTAATCGGGACATACGGCGTAGGCAGCGCTCCGAATACGATTGCCGCCGCCGATTACAACAATGACGGTAAGCTTGACCTCGCCGTTACCAATCAAAATTCCAACTCCTTTACGCTTTTGAGAGGAGACGGTCTTGGCGGATTCATAAGCGGATTTACTTTCTCGACCCAGGCTCAGCCTTCCTCGCTTACCTTTGCGGATTTTAACCTTGACGGCGGTCAGGACATTGCCGTCCTGCATCTCGAAGGGAACATAATTTCGATTTTTTTCGGCGACGGAACGGGCGGTTTCCTCAACTCGCTGAACATTAATCTTGGTACTCAAATGCGCGGTAAAACCTCAATTATTACTGCCGACCTGAATCTCGACGGCAAGCCTGACATTGTTGCTTCAGGCGTGTTTATCAGCGCCGGTGGCGGTGAGTTTACGGCAGTGATATATGCACTTGGAGACGGCGCGGGAGGATTCCCGACGGTTAATTTCTATAACCCAAGCGGGTTTTTGGCAGAAACGGCTGATATGAAAGTTGCAGACGTGAACCGTGACGGTAAACCCGACATTGTTGCGACTGCCAATACGGTTTTTAATAATCCTGTTAAGTTTTCTGTTGCTCTCGGAAACGGAACAGGCGGCTTCACGCTACAGGGTCAACCAAGTGACAGAGACGCTTTTGACGGTAAAACCCGCTCGTTGGTCGTCAGCGACTTCAATTCCGACGGCAAAGTTGATTTAGCGTTTTCGCAGGAATTCGCCAGTAATACTAATAATTTTTTTGTCATGTCCGGCAATGGCGATGGGTTTTTCTCGCATACCGCCACCCCTTTCAGCACAGGCGGCGGCAACACGCAGAGAATTATCACGGCAGATTTTAACGGCGACGGCAAACCCGACATTGCCTCGACCAATTCGCTACAAAACAAAGTCAACATTACGCTCAACACCTGCGGCGGTCTGACGGCAAAGCCAAAGGTTGATTTTGACGGCGACGGAAAAACCGACCTCGCCATCTTTCGTCCTTCGGTCGGTGAATGGTGGTATCTGAAAAGCTCAAACGGCGGAAATGCCGCCGTGCAGTTTGGCAACAGCTTTGACAAACCAACTGACGGCGATTTCACCGGCGACGGTAAAAACGACATCGCTTTTTGGCGACCTTCGACCGGCTTCTGGTTTATTCTTCGCAGTGAAGACTCTACTTTTTATTCTTTCCCGTTCGGCACCAACGGCGATATTCCCGCGACCGGCGACTACGATGGCGACGGTAAAACAGACCCAGCGGTCTATCGCCCGTCAACTTCCGTCTGGTATATCAATAAATCAAGCGGGGGCACGAGCATTCAGCAATTCGGTCAGAACGGCGATATTCCGGTCGCTGCAGATTAAGACGGCGACGGCATATCGGTGCCAGTTCCAGTATCAGGGCTTTGGTAGTGGAGTCTGGCGGAAGGTTTTGTTTGGCGGCGATTTCCGAACGATCGGCGGGGGCGGCCTCGGGACAACGATGCGTAGCCGTATAGCGCGCTCGGCAGCAGCCCCTACTGCTGCAAGCGTGTCGGTGGCGGGAGAGTTTTGACCTCAAATGGAGGCGGAGTTTCCAAGGTTCGGGTTTCAATCACAAATCAAGGCGGCCAAATGCGCACGCTGTTAACAAATCCGCTTATTCGCCGGAGCGTTCCGCATTACGTAAATGAAATAACAAATTTCAATGATCTGTAGGGAGCAGAAGCCATTGCGGCTTCGACATATTAACAAAAAAGGAAGGATAATTATGAACCACTTAATCACTCGAAGAAGTTTCACAGCAGCATTAACGCTTTCAGCCTTGTTGTTTTTGACCTCGTCGCCGGCCCTGGCCCAGCATTACTCGGACTGGTCGGCACCGGTAAATCTCGGGACGACGATCAACACCGCCGCTCTCGAAGGCTGTCCCTTCATTGCAAAGGACAACCTCACGCTTTTTCTTGCCTCAAACCGTGCGGGCGGCTCTGGTTCGACCGATATTTACGCCTCACAGCGAGAAAGCGAAGATTCGCCGTGGGGTGCGCCATTTAATCTCGGTACCGGTATCAATAGCGCCGCAGGGGAAGTTTGTCCCACGTTGACGATCAGCGGACGTTACCTGTATTTC
The DNA here is from genome assembly GCA_046714595.1 of Pyrinomonadaceae bacterium. Taxonomy (GTDB): domain Bacteria; phylum Acidobacteriota; class Blastocatellia; order Pyrinomonadales; family Pyrinomonadaceae; genus OLB17. The sequence goes on from JBKKAS010000017.1 coordinate 11,148, forward strand.
GTCAGCGATCGGGCCGGCGGCTGCGGAGGTGACGATATCTATGTCTCGCGGCGTGTGACTAAAAAGAACCTGACCTCGTGGGAACCCGCCGAAAATCTCGGCTGCCAGTTCAACAGCGCGGCAAATGACATTACGCCTTCGCTTATTGAGGACGAGGACGGCACAGTGTACATGTTCTTCAGCAGCAACCGGGCCGGGGGACTTGGCGGAATGGACATATATGTCAGCACATTAGACAAGGACGGGGTGTTCGAAACCCCGGTTCCTGTTAGCGAGTTAAATACGACGTTTAATGACCAGAGGCCGAACGTTCGGCGGCGTGACGGCCTGGAAATATTTTTCGAATCAAACCGCACAGGTACACTCGGCCTGACGGATCTCTATTCATCGATTCGCGCAACAACATCGTCCGCTTGGACAGCTCCCGTCAATCTTGGTGCGACTGTAAATAGCACAGCAGCCGAGGGACGGCCGAGCCTGTCGTGGGATGGCACGGAACTATATTTTATGTCCACTCGGGCGGGCGGCTACGGCAGCAACGACATTTTAGTAACGCGAAGAAGCAAAGATCACGATCAGTAATAGCTGCTGCACAGCACTAGTCTCGAAAAGAGTTTCAACCCGTCCGTGCCTGGATCCTCGGAACAGTCGCCAAGGCACGGACTTCGCGGAGGAAACCAATGAAACTTCTTGCAGATTGTCCAACAGACCAGAAGGAGAAGACCCGATGAAAGCAAGAATTATTTTGAGTTTGATAATGGCGAGTGTGTCGATCGTTTCGACCGGCCTTGCACAAGAACTCACGCTGACCAGCACAACCGAAAACACCAGCTGGAACAGGGTCACTATCGATGCTTACGGGCTGGCCGGCAACCCGCTTGCCATTATTGTGGCGACACCGCTTGGTGAGACCGAAAAAATGAATCCGCATCCGATCGGTGTTTGGTACTACGGCGACAAATGGCACATCCGTAATACCGATGGGACCAGATTCGTTCCTGGATTAGAATACAAGATCCACTACTTCTTGCGACCAGGCAGGGATCAATTTTTGCATATCATAACCAGAGAAAATCTTGTGGGCGAAGGCTCGTATATTGATAGTCCGGCACTCAATAACAACCCGAACGCGCAGCTCAAGATTTTACAAAATTATGCACCCGACAACCGTCCTGTTTATAACCTGAATGCGAATGAAGCGAAGGCTGTTTACAGCTCTGCTGCCGGAAAATGGTATATCGCCAATGTTAACGGCACACGCCTGTTTCCAAACACGGCATACAATATAGTTATTACTTCCGGAGGTGGTGTCGGCTCCAACACCCCGCTCCCGACGGTCACACCGAACCTGCCTACTGGTAGCATCGAAACGCCTCCGGCGCCTCTCGCACCGCTCACCGTAGTTGTGCGGACTACGTTCACTGTTCCCTATGATATCTACCCACTCGGAGCCAAACAATGCACGTCCCATATCTATAGCAATCCGAGCATCCTCATCACGGATGCCGTTATTGTGACTGCATCAACATCGTTTCACGGGGTGCTTCATCCAACGGTGATATCCGTGGCGGGCCATGGGGCCCTCCAGATGGTCTTCTGCAACTGGTACGACTACAGCTCTTATACTAAAGGTATTGACATGAGAAACCGAAAATTTAACATCCTCGTGCTCCGATAGCGCGAGTTTCGGGGATACCGCCTCGTGCGACGAGAATGATCTCATGACAAAAAATCGCAACATTTTGATCCCGCTCTTGATCATGATCATCGGCGCTCATGGCTGCAGCTTGTTTTCGAGAAAAACTTGCGGACGCCGACCAGGTCGCGCAAAAGGACTTTACGAAGGAATGGAATAATCTGGTCGTCAAAACGTTCGGGGCCGAAGAAAACCGAAAATCGAAACCGAATCGGCTGATGGTTGACGGGAATGAAAAAATTTATGAAGAGCAAGCGTTGGCTATTGGTTCTATTTAGCATTCTGATTATCTTTACCCTGGGATGCGGCTTTTTCACGAAATTGTTCCACGATAAAGGCACGACCCTTAGTACTGTGCCGCCGACGCTGTCTCCACCACCAAGGCCGGCCTCAGTAATTAAAGGGACGCCGGAAGATCAGGCAATTGAAATCGCCGATATGATCGAGTCGCCCGACACGCGATTAGCCGGTTGGCTCGGACTTTACGATGCGTTAGGTATTCCAGTTATCGGACAGGACGGCTCTAGCTTGGGCAGTAC
>JBKKAS010000018.1:0-19394 GCA_046714595.1 Pyrinomonadaceae bacterium
AAGGTCTGACAAATGTGCATTACGCGTTTTGTAACGCCATGCTCTGGCTGGGCAGATTGCTCGAGACTGTTCCGGCCGGTATCTTGCACGCGGTGACGATCCAGTTTCCCGATCCATGGTTTAAGAAAAAACATGCTAAGCGGCGGATGGTGAATGAGGAGATGGCCGACACCATCGCTCGACACCTTGCACCGAACGGACGCGTGTTTATCCAGACCGATATCGAGTCTTTAGCCGAAGAGATGTTCGAGTTGTTTAGGTTTGATAATAGGCTCGAAGAAGTCGCGATCGTCGCGAATCCGTTTACAGTTAAGACTGAGAGGGAGAAGGCGGTTGAGGAGAAGCATTTGCCGGTTTTCAGGGCTATGTGGCAGAAGAGCTCCCCTCCTGGATAGGAGGGGAGTTGTTGTTCCACTATCCAGAGGTTTTTATTTCCAGCTCTTTTCTTTCTTAAACCTCTTCACCACCATATCGCGTCGAAGCTTTGGCAGATGGTCGATAAATAACTTTCCATCGCAATGGTCCGTCTCATGCAGGAACGCGCGGGCCGCGTAACCCTCGGCTTCCTGCTCGAACCATTCGCCTTTTTCGTTCTGCGCTTTCAGACGGGCAGTCATGGGGCGAACGACGACGGCCGGGACTTTGCCGACCGAAAGACATCCTTCCTGTCCCGCCTGTTCGCCATCGGTGTCGATGATCTCCGGGTTTGCCGCGATCAGTTTTAAACCGTGACAATCCATCACGAATAAACGCAGGTTCAGACCGATCTGCGGTGCGGCCAGCCCGACGCCTTCAGCATCATACATCGTGTCGAACATGTCAGCGCACAGTTCGGCGAGCGACTCGTCAAACTGCGTTACGGGTTCTCCGACCTGTGCCAGAACTTCCGACGGATATTCAGTGATCTTTCGAATTGCCATCAACGAGGAATGTATCCGCCGCGTGCTCCGCGACCGAAATCACGATGGGCGAAGAAGCCTTTTTCCTGACGCGAGAGGCACTCCCAGCAGACGTTTCGACGCTCGTTCGACGGTGAGACGAAAGTATTATAGTGGTCCATTTCGCGGTCGCATTCCTCGCATCGGACAAGCGGTTTTTCAATACTCTTGGGATCTATAGTTTCTATCATTACCGGCGACTCCTGGAGATCATACGTACGTAACCTAGTTTAAGACGGATCGCGCAAATTTACCAAAAACTTGAACGCGGTATCAGACGAGCGGTATTTATTGACTCACAGCTGAAGGATTCGCTGCCGGCCGGTGACTATGTGCTTCAAGTATCGGTCGTCGACCGATCGGGAAAACGAACCGCCACCCAGGTCCTGCCCTTCGAAATAATCAAATAGAAAAAGGCGGCCGATCTTAGCCGCCTTTCGATAATCTCTTTGTCTATTCTATTCCGGTTGACCCTTACAGTCAGGTCCGAACAATGCTTTTTGTTTCGTGCTGATGATCGGATAATTCTCCGCTTCTTTGTTTATCTCCAGCCAGCTCAGATACTCCTCCGGTATCGACATGTCTGAAAAGACGGCCTCGACTGGACACTCGGGCAGACACGCATCGCAGTCGATACAAGTGTCAGGATTGATAAGAAGCTTGTCGGGAAGCTCATGGAAAGCTTCGACAGGGCAAACCGCCGCGCAGTCGGTGTATTTGCAGTCAATGCACGGCTCAGCAACTATGTAGGTCATCTATCGGAAGTTCTCCTCATCATGGAACCGGACAGTCGAGACCGGTCCGGCTGGTGATCTAAATCACCTGAAAAAAGCAAATTAAAACCGTAATACCTCAGAGCTTAACTTGTCAAATGAGGTTCCACAAGTGATAGAATGCGTTCATCTTCTAAACTTAAAAAGGCATAATTTCCCGGGATAAATAGGATGAAAACTATCAAAGCTGAACGCGAATTGGCTCTGGATTTCCTTCGTGTGACCGAGGCGGCAGCGATCGAATCGGCGAAAACGATGGGCCAGGGTGACCGCAAACACTCTGACCATGTCGCGGTCGAGGCGATGCGCGAAGTCATGGATACGGTACCGATGCGTGGACGGATCGTCATCGGTGAGGGGGAACGCGACGAGGCTCCGATGCTTTACATCGGTGAAGAACTCGGAGGTGGGGCGTTTTCAGACGAAGCGCGTCTCGAATTTCCGGAGGTGGACATTGCGGTCGATCCGCTTGAAGGTACTAACCTCTGCGCGCTCGGTGCGAACAATGCGATCGCGGTTCTTGCGGCAGCCGAGCGGGGTGGCCTGCTGTACGCACCGGACATCTACATGGACAAGATCGTCGTCGGGCCGTCTTCACGCGGCGCGGTAGATATCGACGCACCGGTCGAAGAGAATCTAAAAAATATTGCGCGTCGTTTAGGTCGCGACGTGGACGACCTAACGGTAATTTGTCTCGACCGTCCTCGTCACAAGAAATTGGTCGATGACGTTCGAGCGGCCGGAGCGCGTATTCGGCTTATCTCGGACGGCGACCTTTCTGCCGGTATATCCGCGGCAGTGGCCGGGACTAATATTCATGCGCTGATGGGGATCGGCGGGGCTCCCGAAGGTGTCATTACCGCCGCGGCTATGAAATGCCTCAACGGCGAGATACAGGCGAGATTGGTTTTCGATCCCGAGAGACTCGGTATCGACCGCACGAAAGTACCGCCGGTCGAAACAGTGACGAAACGGCTGAATGAGATGGGTATTAGCGACCCCGACAAGATCTACGATACGAACGATCTCGCGCCGGGCAAGAAGATCATTTTTGCCGCCACCGGTGTAACCGACGGCTCACTACTTCGCGGCGTGCGTTTCTTTGGAGCGGGCAAGCGGACGCATTCGGTGGTGATGACGACTGATAGCAAGAGCATACGATTTGTCGACACCGTCCACGTCGAGGGCGGGCCGGACGCTGTGATTAGATTCTAGCGTAGTGACGAGTGACGAGTGACGAGTGACGAGTGACAAGTGAGTAGGAGAGCAGGGAGCTATCCGCCCGTTCACTTGTCCCTCGTCACTAAAAGATATGACCACCTCAAAACCTCACGTTTTAGATTTCAGCCAGGTTGGCGCCGGTGATGTTGCGCTTGTCGGTGGAAAGTGCGCCAGTCTCGGCGAGCTTTTTCGCGAGCTTACGGGCCAGGGTGTGCGAGCCGTCGACGGCTTTTCCACGACGAGCCACGCGTATAATTTGCTGCTCGATACCGATGGCCTCCGCGGTCGGCTGAAGAAGTTACTCAGAGGGTTGGACACGAATAACCTCGAGGAACTGGCGCGTGTCGGAAGCGAAGCGCGCTCGATGATGCTCGAAACCCCGTTTCCGAAAGATGTCGAATCGGCGATATTAAATTCATATAAAAGTCTCGGCGAGCGCATCGGAAAAAAATTGTTCGAGGTCGCGGTTCGATCTTCTGCCACGGCGGAAGATCTCCCCGACGCCTCTTTCGCGGGGCAGCAAGATACGATCCTCAACGTAAGAGGTGAGCAGAGACTTATCGAGGCATGTCACGAATGCTATGCCTCGCTGTGGACCGACCGCGCGATCTCATATCGGACATCGAAGGGTTTTGATCATTTCGACCTCGCCCTCTCGATCGGGATCCAGCCAATGGTCCGTTCCGATATAGCCGCGAGCGGCGTGATGTTTACGCTTGATACGGAAAGCGGTTTTCGCGAAGCGGTGGTTATCAATGGCGCGTGGGGACTCGGTGAAGCCGTTGTTCAGGGAATGGCTACGCCGGACGAATGGATCATTTTCAAACCGACCCTGAAGCAAGGGTTCCGCCCGATCATCACACGCAAGCTCGGCGTAAAAGAGGTGAAGATGGTTTTTAACGACGACGGTGTCGGCACAGTGGTGCGGCCGGTTGTCGAGACGCAACGCAAACGTTTTTGTCTTGCGGGATTCGAGGTATTGCAGCTCGCTCAGTGGGCTTGCCTGATCGAGGATCATTACTCGAAGATCGCCGGGCGTGATCAGCCGATGGATATCGAATGGGCGAAAGACGGAATTACAGGCGAGCTTTTTATTCTGCAAGCGCGTCCGGAAACTGTGCATGCGCAAAAAGCTGAGAGCAACTTTATCGAAACTTATGAGCTAAGCGGCGGTCACGGTGCACCACTCACTTCCGGCGTCGCGGTTGGCGAGAAGATAGGTTCGGGTACAGCACACGTAATGCTCGAAGCGGCAAAGCTGACCAGTTTCAAGCAAGGCGAAATACTCGTCACGACGATGACCGATCCGGCCTGGGAACCGATAATGAAGCGGGCATCTGCGATCGTAACCGAACGCGGTGGACGTACTTGCCACAGCGCGATCATTAGCCGTGAGCTCGGGATTCCCTGCATTGTCGGAACCGGCGATGCCACGGAAAAGGTCAAGAACGGGACCGATGTAACGGTCTCGTGTGCGGAAGGTGATGTCGGCAATATTTACTACGGCAAGGTCGATTTCAAAATAAAGAAGCATCAGATCACCGACACTGAGCGGCCAAAGACGCAGGTGATGATGAACGTCGGCGATCCGGATCACGCGTTCTCCGTCTCGCGGTTGCCTAATGACGGTGTCGGCTTAGCGCGTCTCGAATTCATCATCAACAATCACATCGGCATTCATCCGATGGCTTTGGTGAATTACCCGAATTTGAAACGACGCGAGGACATTGACACCATCTCGCAGCGAATTCTGGAAGAGGATCCAAAAGAGTTCTTCGTCCGGTCTCTCGCCGAGGGTATCGGTCGTATCGCCGCGGCATTTTATCCGAAACCTGTCATCGTCCGGATGTCTGATTTCAAATCGAACGAGTACGCGATGCTTATCGGCGGGCGCGAGTTCGAGCCGATCGAGGAGAATCCGATGATCGGTTTCCGCGGCGCATCGCGATACTACGACGATCGCTATAAGGCCGGTTTCAAACTTGAGTGCCTTGCATTGCTGCGAGCCCGCGAAGACATGGGCTTAACCAACATCAAGCCGATGGTTCCGTTCTGCCGGACGGTGGAAGAGGGCGCGAAGGTGATCGCGCTAATGGCGGAACATGGTCTGGTGCAAGGCGAAAATGGCCTAGAGATATACGCGATGTGCGAGCTTCCGGCTAACGTCGTCTTCGCGGACGAGTTTTTGAAGATCTTCGACGGGTATTCGATCGGTTCCAACGATCTGACGCAGCTCGCACTCGGGCTCGATCGTGATTCGGAAATGGTCGCGCATCTTTTTGATGAGCGAAACGGCGCAGTTGAGAAGATGGTTGCGATGGCTATCGAGGCCGCGATCAGGGCCGGGAAAAAGATCGGCATTTGCGGTCAAGCACCGTCGGACTACCCCGAGTTTGCCGAGTTTCTAGTGCAGAAGGGGATCAACTCGATCTCGTTAAATCCAGACACGGTCATTCAAACCACACAGCACATTCTCGAGACTGAAAAATCGCTAAGGCAAAAAGCCGCTGTGTAAGAGTTACGCCTTTAGGCGTGATCACGCGCGAACGCGTAACTCTTACGCTAACTCTTACATCACTCCAGAACCCGTAACTCTTACCCGATGGCCGAACCCGTTACAAGCTACACGCCAATCGATCTGCAAAAGCGATTTCGCAAGCAGGCGGTAAGAGTCTGGGTTATCGCGTCAGCGGCCGTCTTGATCTGGGTTGGGCTAATCGTTGCCGCTCCACTGTTGTCCGCTGCCGGTTCAAGGCAGATCTCCGCGCCGCTGTATACCTTTTTTAGCTACATATGCCATCAGATGCCGGAACGGTCGCTCCATCTGGCGGGTGACCAAATGGCTGTCTGCTCCAGGTGTTTTGGAGTTTATTTTGGGCTCCTGTTTGGGATTCTGATATATCCGCTGTGGCGGACGATCGATGAGATCGAGCCGATTTCACGCTTTTGGCTATTCCTGGCGCTTATCCCGATCACGGTCGACTGGTTGCTTACAGTGTTCGGGATCTGGGAAAACACGCACTTCTCCAGGTTTCTGACTGGTTTGATCCTGGGCACGGCGTGCGCGACGTTCATCGTTCCCGCTTTGGTCGAGATCGTGAGGAATCTCTCAGGAAGGCGGGTTGTGCAATGAAAAGGCCGCCTCGCGGCGGCACTTTCATGGAAACCTAAGAATGATATTGAATTTCGATATTTTGTTGGCAGCAGGTGAATCACCTGCCCCGTGATAAGTAAATTGAGTATAGGAATTTTGCAGGCGGCGCGCAAACCATTTTCGCGCGTCGAACATTTATTGACTACAGCTCGTAAAAACATCAAAATCGTTTGAATCGAAGGTTATATTTAATGGCTTTTACAAAGGACGGAGCAACAACAGCGGCGAAGCAGGATCTGGCCAAGCGGTTAAAGATCGAGGAAGCTCAGGTCAAGGAACTATCCGTGACGGACAAAGAGTTTCCGGATATGTCGCTCGGAGCAGCCGCAAGCGGCGAGATGTCGGCCCAGATGATCTCAAACGGCTGGAAGATCAAGCTTGGTGCTAGCGGAAAGAATTACGAGTATCGTGCGGATAAATACCAGCTTCGACTCGTGGACTTTAACGGCCGGAATTACCTTATCAAGTAAGCAGAAGTATCCGCCTTGAGCGGCCCGGAATTTAGGAGCAGTACAATGAATCGCAATAATATCTGGATACATATCAGCATTGCCGTGGTGATCATCACGCTGGCCGCCGTCATGGGACAGATCCGAAAGTGGGAGAATTCGATACAGGCGACGAAATCTACGTCGATCATCGCAAGCAAAAAGACGTCGATTCCGGGAACCGACCGGCAGGTCGGCGGATCCATACCCGAGATCCTCGTACGCTTTAAGCCTGGCGTCAGCGTCAGCGAGATCAAGAGGATCGCCGCTCGTCACAATGATCTGATGGAAGACGAGATCGAATCGGTGAAAGGACTTGTATTTATCGACGACGTCGACAACGCGCCCGCCGAGGACACAGCCGAGCAGTACGCCGCGATGTCTGATGTGGTTGAATACGCACAACCGAATTATCAGGTTGAATTGGATCCCCTCGAACAACCCGTCTCTACAACAAATCTGCTTTATCGACCCAACTCGGGTATGCCGAACGATCCGGAGTTTGCGAATCAATGGGCACTGAACAACCTTGGCCAGGACGGCGGAAAGGAACGTGCAGACATCGATGCGCTAAAAGCGTGGCTGAAAACGCGAGGAAGTGAAAAGGTCGTCGTCGCGGTCCTCGACAGCGGCGTGGATTATACGCATCAGGACCTGGCCTCGAATATTTGGTCCAGGCCGGATAGCCTGCCGCAGTATGCCGACGATGAGCTGGGCACCTTTGACGATCTGCACGGATTCGACGCGGACGCCAACGCTGGCGATCCGATGGACGACAACGGTCACGGCACTCACTGTGCGGGCATTATTGGCGCCGAGGGCGACAACGGTGAAGGGATCGCCGGTATTAATTGGAACGTTCGGATAATGCCGTTAAAGTTTTTGGGCCGCGGCGGCTTCGGCACGACGGCAAATGCGATCAAGGCAATCAACTACGCAATTGACCGGAAACAGCATGGAGTGAACGTCCGAGTCATAAACGCGAGCTGGGGATCGACACAATATTCGCGAGCACTCGAGGACGCAATCCGGGCCGCCGGCGAACAGGGAATTTTGTTCGTTGCCGCGGCCGGGAACAACGGCACCGACAATGACAAGCGTGCGCACTATCCGTCGAACTACGATCTACCGAACGTGATCAGCGTGGCGGCGATGGATCGAACTGACTCGATCACTTCGTTCTCAAACTTTGGAATAAAGACCGTTCATATCGCGGCTCCGGGTCGCGACATCGTCTCGACGTGGTTAGGCGGTGCTTATCGCGAGGCTTCCGGTACTTCGATGGCGGCCCCGCAGGTGTCCGGTGTCGCGGCTTTGATCCTTGCCAGCGAACCGAACCTTTCGGTCGGTAAGCTAAGGGAGCGGATTCTCCGTGCGGTCGATAAGCTCGATTCGCTGTCAGGCAAGGTCGCAAACGGTGGTCGCCTGAACGCGGCCAAAGCATTGGGCGAGTAGACGGAATCCATGGTTGAGTTAGACAAGGCAGCGGGCTATGGTCCGCTGCTTTTTTATCGACAATCTCGTCAGCACTTCCTACCATTTGCGCGAGATCGGTAGCCACGCTCGATGCCTCCGGCGGTGGCCGAAGCGGCTAAAACGTATTATTTCATAAGTTAGGCGGATCCGCTGGGACAGGTCCGGCATTGGCACATTCATTGCTTTTTGCTCGGTGGGCAACGCAGAAATGCCGAAAGGGTTGGAACGATAAGCAGCGGCGTTGGCCTTGAGAGTAATAATTTTAGGAGAAATGAAATGAAACGATTTACGAAAATAGCTTCGATTTTTGCATTGTCGCTTATAGTTCTGGCCCTCCCCGCGGTTGCCTCAGCTCAATCGCGTGATCGCGACCGTGATGACGACTATTACGGTCGAAACGACGACAACTATCGCAATAGGCGATACAACCGAAATATCCGCGGAACGATCCAGAATCTGAAGAATCGTGCCCGCAACTTTGAGCGTCGCCTCGATCGAATAGACGACCGTCGCGACGACCGATATAACCGACGCGACCGCTACGACAATCTCGAACAACTTGCCGATCGTTTTGCTCGTGCGACCAACAATCTTGCCGACGAATATGGCAATGGTCGCAACATGAACGAAAGTCGCGACGAAGCCCGACGCGTGCTCGACATCGGCTCGCAGATCGAATCTGTCTTATATAATTCGCGATTCAACCGGAACGCTTCGAACGAATGGAACCAGATCAGTTACGATCTCCGAGTCCTGTCGGACGCCTATGGTCTTAGTTACAACAACGGCAATCGTAACACCCGGAACCGCTCGGGCGATTGGAGAAATCGAATTCCGTTCCCCTTACCCTTCTAAGCTAGGAGATGCGACTAATCTAAAAGCCCCGGTCAACAGCCGGGGCTTTTTTGTTTGAGCAGTCTCGGTTTTGAGTTCCGCCTTTACGGGCTTATTTTTATAGAGCGATCCTGAACCGCGAGATCGACCCTTATGACCGGAACACTTTATCTTGTCGCAACTCCGATCGGTAATTTGCAGGACACTACTTTCCGCGCCATCGAGACGCTCAAAGCGGTCGGGGTGATCGCCTGCGAAGACACTCGGCACACCAGAAAACTGCTAAATCATTTTGAGATCACAAACAAACTCGTCAGTTATCACGAACACAACGAAACCGAGCGGGCCGCCGAGTTGGTTGAGCTTTTGAAAGCAGGGACCTCGGTTGCGGTTGTGTCCAATGCCGGGACGCCGGGTATTTGCGACCCAGCTTTTCGACTTGTCCAACGGGCGATCGAAGCCGGGCTTGCGGTTGTGCCCATCCCCGGTGCGGTTGCGTTCGTAAACGCACTGGTGGCGTCCGGCCTTCCGACCGACTCCGTGTTTTTTGCAGGATTTCTTCCGTCAAAAAAGAATGAACGCCGAAAACGTCTCCACGATATAGTCGAGGTTCCGGGAACTTTAGTATTTTATGAATCGCCCCGCCGTATGGCATCGACCCTCGCCGACTGTCTGGAAATTCTGGGTGATCGGGAAGCCGTCGTCGCTCGTGAGTTAAGCAAAATTCACGAAGAATTCTACCGGGGAAAACTATCCGAGCTCGGCACTGCATTTTCTTCCGCAACTTTTAAGGGCGAGGCCGTTCTACTTATCGACCGGAATCGAGTGATGACGCCCGAGAGCGGGAAGACATCGTCACTGACGGCACGGCTGGCTGAATTGGAAGCGGAAGGCATCGATCATAAAACAGCTCTGAAACAGGTCGCGAAGGAGTTCGGGATCAGTAAGTCGGAAGCGTACCGCAGGGTCCAGGGTGCCAGAAATGACGGAACTTTTTAAGCCGGACGGTGTCTATTCAAAATAATGTTCCCGGTTGAGCAACGAATATCGACGTCGTCGATTCTTACGCTCCAGGACACGTGCATATCTTTAAGTTTGAAGGAGTTTGTTTTATGTTCAGGTTTCTTCTTTCGACCGCTTCGATCTTTGTTCTCCTTATCACAACAATACTTTTACCGACCGGAGTCTCCGCTCGCTTATGCGAAGAACGGATGCCCGTCACGTTACTTTCTCTTTATCGCGCCAGTGAGGCGATATACGTTGGCAAGTACGAGAAAACTGTGGACGGTGAGGCGACCGAGGACACGGCCGACTACACGGTTGTCCCGATCACAAAGCATTTCAGCGTCTCGTCAGCGATGAAAGGCGAGCCGAAAAAAATGCTCACTCTTAGCGATACCGAATACCGCTACAAGAACCAGGAAGCGACAGACGACGAATCCGAGCACGGTGAAGGCGAACCTCAGACCGTCGCGCCGGGCGACGCCGTCCTGATGTTCCTGAAAAAAAACGAGGAGACGGGATCGCTCGAACCCACAGATTTCACCGACGGCATCAAGAAAATGACCCCGGAGAAGCTTTCGGCTTATGAGGCGCGCATTCGAGAACTGAACAGCATCTTCTCGGCGGAGAAGCCTAAGTATTCTCGGATTGTGGAGTGGCTGATCCGCTGCGCCCAGGATCCACAGACGCGCTGGGAAGGCACTTTCGAACTTCTTCAGAGCTTCCAGAATTCGGATTGGCAAGAGGAACGCGCAAAGCAGGCGAAGGAGAAACCGGTTGAGACCGAAGCGCCAGAGCCCGAAGCGCCAGAGCAGGAAGCGACCGACTCCGAAGAGTATCAATCGGAAGCGCCGAAAGAGTTCGAGACTGGCGATCCGAACTTCGCCAAGGCGTTGACCGAGAATCAAAAAGCGACCTTGACGAACATTTTGCTCAACCGAGAGCGGCCGAAGAAGTCAGAGAACGCCGACGCTGAGGCCTCCGTGACCTACGGCGACCGCGAGCTGATCGAGCTGGTGAAGCGCTGGGGTGATTCAAGAGTCGCGGCGAACCTGCTTGAGGAGCTCCGACACGATGGATCGGACACAAACCAGAACGCCGAGCTGATGGCGTCGATTGCGTCGATGCTTCATGACGATGAACTGACAAGCGTTTCGGAGAGCTACTCTAACATACAGTGGGAATCCGAGGAGGACCCGGTTCGCGACGAGAGCCCGGCCGAACCCGCGGAGTCCGTCGAACCAGCCTCGGATGCGTCCGACCAGCCTGCTGCAGAAAATGCGGTGGATGATGCGGCTCGTAACCAGTCGGAACCGGCGGTTAAGTCTGAAGCCGCAGGAGCCGGCGCCTCGAAAGAGTCTCCGAAGAAGAAAACGTATGGCGAGATCCGCTCCGAACTCCTGGCAAAGTTTATTAACCGGGCCGCCAAGGTGATCGAGAAGGAGCAAAACAGGAACAGTGCGAAATTGAATCGGTAAGTTTTTGGTTTGCTGATATCCGAATAAAGAAGAGATGTCCGAAAGGTAGATCCTTCGCACTGAAGTTTCGTGAGGCCGCCCGCGGCCGACGCGAAGACTTTCGGACACCTCTTCCTCTTATCGTTGGTTTAGTTCCGGCGGCAGTTGCTTATCTACCTTTGGCCGTTCCCTGAGATCTGAAAGCTCCCACATCGTGAGGAAGATGGTCCGCGTTATCTTTTCCATCTTCCTGTAATCGATCTTGTCGGCATGGTCGCCCGGCTGGTGATAATCTTCGTGCACGCCATCAAACCAAAATACGATCGGGATTCCGTTCACGGCATAATGAAAATGATCTGAGCGAAAGAAAAATCGCTCAGTATCTTTCGGATCGTCGTACTTGTAGTCGTACCCTATTTTCAAAAACGCATCGTTCGTGGCTTTCGTGACCGCACCGAGCGTTGAGCTCATCATCCCGGAGCCAATAACGTAGATCGCGTTTTCGCCCGTAAGATTTACATTTTTTGGATTCGTGTCGCCAGCCTTCTTGCTGCGACCGATCATATCGATGTTTAGCTGCGAGATCACCTTTTTGATATCCACAGTCGGAAACTTATTGAAGTACTCGGCACCCCAAAGACCCTTTTCCTCGCCAGCGTGCCATACGAAAAGGATCGATCGTTTTGGATGCAGCCTGGACTTCGCCAGGGCCTCGGCTATAGACAGGACGGCGACCGTTCCCGATCCATCGTCGTCGGCACCATTCCATATCTTGTCGTCACCAGGAGCGTTCGGGTTTACGCCGACGTGATCGTAATGCGCACCGATGGCGACCATCTCGCTCTTGAGAACAGGATCGCGGCCCTCCCAGAGAGCCACGACATTCTGTGTCCATTTCTTCTCAGTTCGGGTCATCGTCGTCATCGAGACTGTCTTGTCGATGGTAAAAGGCGTCGGTGAATCTTTTCCCGACGGGGCGCCTGCAAAGATCGCGTTGGCGACCGCATTCGAAACAAGAGCGACGGGCAGCTTGTCGGACGGCTCCGACTCCGTTTGACGTAACCTTGTCGGGTACATATTTGGGCGTGAGAGGAACTGTGGCAGTTGTCCCCACGCTGTTTGGATCTGCGGCGATCCGACCACAATAATTCCCGCCGCTCCTTTCGACGTCGCGTAGGTTATCGGATCGGCCCAGTCCGTCCCTTTCGTTCCGGCCAGATCGCTCTGTGAAACACCTGCCGGTAAGGGCGTGATAGTGCCACTCAGCGAAGCGTCAGCAAGTACGACGATCCGACCCTTTACGTCTACCCCTTTGAACGCGTCGATATTTTTCGACTTGACCATCCATCCATTGCCGGCAAAAACCATCAACGCGTTCGCCGATCCGTTTCCGGCTAACCGGAAGAAGTCGGAGTTGAGATTAAAGTTCCGTCCATCGACCTGAAGGAGGTTATTTACGGCGTCGATCGTTTCGACAGTCAACTCGATCTTCTGGAAATAGGTGTTGTTATCACCGGCCGGCTTGAAACCCCATCGCGAGAGATTCATCTTTAGGAACTCGGCCGTAATATCGAGACCGCGTGACGGGGTGTCCCGACCTTCCATTGCATCGGACGCGACGAAATAGAGGTAATTCTTCAACTGGTCGGCGGTGATGGCCTCGGCAAGTTTTCGTTCAGCCGGCGTAATACGCACGGCCTGGGCAAAAACAAAGGACGCAAAAAGCGTCGGGATAAATATAAAAGCAAAAAATTTTCTTATCATTCTCTCTCCGGATTTTGGTCTACGATCCGTTATGTTACGGCAGAATAAAGGAAATTGTTTCGCTACGATCCGACCACACAGATACCATTCTTATCGGCAAGCGCCAGCATCTCTTCCCGGTCGAAGATCAGGGTTTTGCCGGCCGTGACCGAAAGACAAGTTGCTCCTGCAGCGATCATCGTCTCGACGGTGGGTAAACCGACGACCGGAACATCGAATCGC
The DNA here is from genome assembly GCA_046714595.1 of Pyrinomonadaceae bacterium. Taxonomy (GTDB): domain Bacteria; phylum Acidobacteriota; class Blastocatellia; order Pyrinomonadales; family Pyrinomonadaceae; genus OLB17. The sequence goes on from JBKKAS010000018.1 coordinate 13,330, forward strand.
ATATCCTGATCCGGCTTCGCGACCTTTACGACCGTAAGCTTTCCGCTCGCAAGGTCGCCGGCCCGTCGGATCGTCGCGTCGGTGCCTTCCATCGCTTCAATGGCGACACACGCTTTAGCCCGGACGACGATCGTCTGTCCGAGGTCCAGCCGGGCGATCTCGTCCGCGATATGCAGACCGTATTCGATGTTACCGAGCTCAAGCTCGGTCGGGGGTCGTTTTGTGACGGTGCCTGCGGGAGCCAGGTGTTCTTGAATGAAATAAGTCGAATCGATAAGTTCGATACCTTCCTTAGCTAGTTCGTCGGCCACGCCTCCGATCAACGCATCTGTATTTCTCCGCGGCAGGCTCCACAACATCTTCAGCATCCGCACGTCCGGAAGCGATCCGGAAAACAATTGGACATGTTTGACCTGTCCCGCCATCAGAGCCTTCGTTACTCCTTCTTTCTTGAAGAAGGCGATCATCTTTCCTAACTGGCCGATGCCGACCCAAGCAACCGTTTCGGCGACCTCGTCAATACGCTTGTCGGATTCCTCTTTGATAGCTACTACGGCAAGGCTGGCACCCAGCTTTCGCGCGCCCTCGACAACGAGGAAAGGGAATTGACCGTTGCCGGCGATGAGTCCGAATTTCATAAAGACGTCTGGAAGTATTCTCGGGTAATGGTAGCTCCACGCATCTCCGGCGCAAGCAGCGCGGCAAGACTAATTCTTGCCTGTACCATACGGGTCTATTGTTAAGCCTAAGATGTAATTAACGCGTTGATATAATACAGCGGAAAGGTCGTGAAAATATAGGCAGTCAACCCTCCGGATGCGATCAGCGACTTCGGGTCGACGGGTATGGTTCTGGGACTGTTCGCCGCGCAGACGAACCTCTCAGGAAACTCTGCAAACTGGCTCTTCGCCGAATCGGGCACGTTCTTTAGAAAATCTGTTCCATCGAACGAGCGTTCGATGAGATCGCGATTCGCCTGTCGCGTGTAGTTTTTGAACTCCCTGGTGATGTCTCCCGACGCTTTGAGATCGATGTCGAGCACTTTAACCTGCGAGCCGCATGAATAATCGATCGCCATTGTGTCGATACTTTTCAGCTCGGGCTTCTTTCGCGTGCGGAAATAAATGCGGCTGCGTCTTTGGTCGTACACGATGCTCCACTGGGTCGAGCCCTTTTGTGAGACATTTGTTAGTAACTCAAACGCATAGTCGACCGCCTCTTTTTCCGACCGCAGCCGCATTTCGAATTCTTTCGATTTCGCCGCCGCACGGCTGAATCGATCCAGCGAACTTTCGCCCGCTGCAGCTTCCGACTTCTTTGTGAATTCGAGCGATCTAGTATACGTATCGTTTGTAAGCACCGAGTACGGAAGGTGATTAGCGGAGTGAGCAACGAGCTGACCGTCGAGGAACTCGATCGTCGCCGAATTACCGTTCCGATCGTTAACCAGGTAGTGAAGCTTTACGGCCGACGCGATCCTTACCGTAGCCGAGTTTCTGATGACGTCCTCCGCGGTCGCGGCCGTGTCGAGATTGAACTGGATCCATTCGAGCACATCGATCGTTGGCCTGTCGTCGGCCTTCGGATATTGCGTATCGTCGAGCCACATCAGCTCGATCACCAGCCCGGCCTCGTTCATCCCTCCCGACGGCGATTCCCATCCGTACTGGTTGAACGTGACGCTGCCGTATTTCGAAACCCAGCGTGCCGGATGGTCTTCCTCCGAAGAAACCTTTGAAACTCCACGCTTGTTCACGAAGACCATTCCGTCCCCGATCATCCAATCGTAGTTCTTGCCGAACAGCATCTCACCGTTACTTTTTAAACAGAATGTCGTACAGGCGTAGACACCGGGCAGGGAAATGGACAGGAGTATAGCGGATGCAAGGAAGAAGTAGAATTTTCGCTCCATGGTCGTCCTCAAACCAAGCTGGTTTACGTTGCAACTAACTTGATGCGGGATGCCGCGACGCGGGTTGCATTTTCGAGGATGAAAAACGATTGACTCAAACGGTGAAAGGAGCGATCTCGCCCGGTTTCCGGAGCATTTTGTTGACCTCGTCAAGATGCTGCTCCTCGAGCAAGATCATCTCGCGGGCATATTCCTCAAGCGCGACAGATTTGCCTTCCGTTAGGGTTAGCAGCTCGTAGTAGGCGTCGAGTGTCGACCTTTCCTGGTCGAGGCTTTCGCGCAGGATGTCGCCGATGTCATGCTGATGAGTTTCAAGCAGCGGCCCGATCTTCAGGCTCGGATGACCCCCGAGCATCGTGACGAATTCACCGGCCTTGTGTGCGTGGGCAAGACTCTCGTCTCCGTTGCTCTTTAACCACGACACGATCGGGATCCGGTTATACCCAAACACCATCAGCGCATAGTGGGTGTATCGCACTACGCCCGCCAGTTCCAATTCCATGATCCTATTCAGGATCTCGATCGCGCCTGTGTTTTCGGTTTCGTTCATTTGAAGAAGATAATAACACCTTTAGGCGATGACCTTATCGCCGGATTCCGTCTGCTGTCGGGCGTGATACGACGAGCGAGTCAACGGCGATGATTCGACGTGTTTGAATCCCATCGCCTCGCCGATCTTTTTCCATTCGGCGAATTCCTCGGGCGTGACGTATCGTTCGACCGGAAGTCGCTTTTCGTACGGCTGAAGGTACTGGCCGATGGTCATGATGTTGCATGAAACTGCACGCAAGTCTTTCATTAGATCGACAACCTCTTCGAACGTCTCGCCGAGACCTGCCATGATGCCGCTCTTTGTAAGCATCGACGGCTGCTGGGTATCGCGCCAACGGCCGGCACGATCCAGCAGCTCCATCGACTGATCGTATTTGGCGTCGGGCCGAACGCGGCGGTAGAGGCGGGCGATGGTTTCGGTGTTGTGATTAAGAACGTCGGGCCGTGCCCGTAGGACGTTATTCAACGCGTCCTCATCGCCGTTGAAGTCGGGGATAAGAACTTCGACCTTACAATCCGGATTCATTTCACGCACGTGGACGATCGTTTGTGCCCAATGCATCGAGCCACCGTCAGCCAGATCGTCTCGATTAACGGAAGTGATCACGGCGTGAGCAAGATCGAGATGTTGGACCGCTTCCGCGACATGGATCGGCTCGAGCGGATCCAGGTCCATCGGCTTGCCCTTGTTGACGGCACAGAAGCCGCAGTGTCGCGTGCACGTATCGCCGCCGAGCATGAACGTCGCTGTCTTGTCCGTCCAGCATTCGAAGATGTTCGGGCACTTTGCTTCCTCGCAGACCGTATGCAGATTCAGCCCCTCGATCAGATTTAAAACGGCGTTTTGGTTCGACGGATCGCCAAGCTTGATCTTCAGCCAGTCGGGCTTCTTCAGACGCTCGCGGCCTTTCCGATTCAGGAATTTCTCGACTAAAACTTTCTCTTCGATCATAAATACGAGTAAGTATTTTATCACCTGAGCCGCGCAAGTTCACTCCTGAACTGCAACCGCTGGTTGATACAAATTCGAGTTCCACCTGTGCTAATCTAGCTCGCACGTGCCCACGCTGGACGAGAATACTCAATTTTCTCATTACCGCATAATCTCCAAGATCGGCTCAGGAGGTATGGGCGAGGTGTTTCTCGCCCAGGACATCGAGCTGGAAAGGCGCGTCGCGATAAAGATCCTCCCAAGTGATCTCGCAGGCGATGATGAGAATATCCGCCGCTTTATCCGCGAAGCAAAGGCCGCATCGGCCCTCAACCATCCGAATATTCTGACGATCTACGAGGTAGGTCACGCGGAAGGACTGCGGTATATCGCGACCGAATACATTCATGGCGAGACGTTGCGCCAGCGGATGGGACAGGGGCGTCTGCAACTCGATCTGGCCGTCGAAACCGCCATTCAAATCGCAGCGGCGCTAAATGCGGCTCATACGCACGGTATCATCCACCGCGATATCAAGCCTGAGAACATAATGGTGCGCGATGACGGCTTGGTGAAGATCCTTGATTTCGGACTGGCAAAGCTCCATGAAACTGATTTTCAGAGACCGCGGACGGATGCGGTAACGGAACTTCAGATAAACACCGAGCGTGGGATGGTGATGGGAACCGTCGAGTACCTTTCGCCTGAGCAGGCGCGCGGAAAAAACATCGATGGCCGTTCGGATATTTGGAGCCTGGGCGTAATTCTCTATGAAATGATCTTGGGCGTTCGCCCGTTCGAAGGCGAGACGACGACGGACGTTCTGGCCGCGATCTTACGGTCGGAACCGGTACCGATCGTCGGCCTGACAGAGCCGATCACCGAGGAATTGGAGCGGATCATTCGAAAAGCTCTCGCCAAAGACGTCGATAAGCGATATCAGACGGCGAGTGACCTACTTAGCGACCTTAAAGATCTAAGGCACGAGCAACAGGTGACCCGAAAATCAGGGGGTTCGGAACTTTTGACATCCGACACGTTGCCAACGATAAAGATCGACCCGACGCAGATTCCCGCCTTGAAGGATATCGTGAGCTCACCCGACTCGGGAGGTGCCCCGCATGTCGCCAGCCGGAACAAGACCTGGCTGCTGGTGGTTTCGGGCGTTATCCTCGCTAGCGTCCTGGCGGTCGGCGTGTATTTCACGTTGACGTCTTCGAAAAGATTGGACTCCATTGCCGTTCTTCCGTTTCAGAACGGCAGCGGCGATCCGAGCCTCGATTATCTTTCAGACGGCATCAGTGAAAGCATCATCGACCGCCTGACGCTTTTGCCAAACCTCAAGGTGATTGCACGAAACTCGTCGTTCAAGTTTCGCGGAGAGGACGACGCCTCAGCGGCTGCGACGGCACTCGGTGTTCGAGCGGTCGTGACGGGCCGGGTGATCCTGCGAGCTGACCAGCTGGCCGTTAGGGTTGAGCTCGTCGATGCACGGGACAACCGACAGCTTTGGAGCCAGGTCTTTAACCGGCATGCAGGCGAGGCTCAGCTGATCCAGGAAGAGATCTCCCTCGGTATAGCGGACCGCCTCCGGGCTCTTGAACCCGAAATAGGGCCGGGTCAGATGGCAAGAAGCGATCTCGTGAAACCTCGGGCGTTCGAACAATTGCTTCGAGCCCGGTTTGCTCTGCGACAGTACACGCCGGAAAGCACCCGGAAAGCAATTGAGCTCTACCAGCAAGCCATCACCGAAGAGCCGGGATTTCCGGAAGCGCACGCCGAACTCGCATATGCCTACCGTGTGCTGGGCGGAAATGCCTTTGTCGATCCGGCCGAAGCAAATCCAAAAGCCCGGAGCGCCGCAGAAAAGGCTTTGCAGCTCGACGATCGCCTCGCCCTCGCCCATCTCGTACTGGCCGAGATCGAGCGCGACAACTGGAACTGGGCCGGAGCCGAAGCGGAATATCGCCGGGCGAACGAACTTAATTCGAATCTTGCTGAAGGCCACGAGGCATACTCGGTTTATCTGAGCGTCTTAGGTCGGCACGACAGTGCGATCAGTGAGATGAAGCGCGCTGCGGAACTTGACCCTCTCCGACTCCATACGCAGGTCACTCTCGGGGCCGTTTACTACAATGCCCGCCGATTTGACGAAGCGAGTGCGGCCCTGCATAACGCGCTTTCTCTTGACCGCAATTCGCCGGTCGCATACGCATGGCTCGGTATCGTGCAGTCGGGCCAGGGTTCGTTCCGCGACGCCGTCAGTTCCTATCGTCGAGCCATCGAGCTTGGGGATACGACGGCTGCCACGCGTTGCTACTACGCCTACTCGCTTGCTCGAAACGGGCAGCCGGATGAGGCGCGTGAGATCGCCAGACAGCTTCGAGCGGGAAACGAATTTGTCTCGCCCGTCGGACTTGCAGTTCTTTACACCGGCATCGGCGACAAAGCCGCAGCACTCGAATATCTGGAAACGGCGTTTCGCGAGCGCGATGCTCAACTTCAGTACTTAAACGTCGAACCACATTTCGACGCCCTGCGCACCGAGCCGCGCTTTCAATCGCTTGTCGCTCAGGTGGGTCTCTCGAGAAAGGAAATAGAAACAACGGTTCTAGCGATTTTCCCGAAAGGAGAAAAAATAAACAAAGCAGTCGAAGCAGAAGAATTTGC
>JBKKAS010000019.1:0-4580 GCA_046714595.1 Pyrinomonadaceae bacterium
CCGGTACTCGGGACGAGTTTGCGTTGGACATTGGCGCGAAGGTCTTGAGCAGAAAGCTGACTGAACTCGGTGTTACGCACATCCACGAAGAATTCGACGACGGGCATTTCAATATTTCGTATCGCTACGACCGATCGCTAGAGTTGATTTCACAGAACTTCACCACGTGACCATCCCTGCCAGCCCATTCGCTGCGAGCCGTTTATGGGATCACCCCCGGTTTATCAACCGTGCTAGAACCCGGGCGTTTGGGGCGGCAGCGCTTAACTAACGCCGTGCAGGAATTGAGGCTTTCATTCAACGCATCGTTTCGATTCTTAAGCTGTTGTATTTCTGTCGTCTGCCGATCAATCGTTGTTTGGTATTTCGAACAATCCTGCGGAACCGCCGACGGGACGCCCGGTGCGGGAGAGCTGTTGTTTTTTTTCTCCTCTCTTAGTTCGGCGATTTCCAGATCCTTCGCAGCCACGAGTTGTTGGCTGTTAGATAATTCTCCTCGAAGTTTCATTAGCTCAGCCTTTGACGTATTCGAGTTAGCGATTAATTCCAGCTCGCCAATCTTTTTCTCGCTCACTTCAAGCTGCTGGCTGGTATCTGAAAGCCTGCTTCTCGCCGAGTCGTAACTCGCGAAGCCCCAGGTCGTGAGACCGACGAGACCCAGTACTACGAACAGCCCTAATGCCGTCATCGCAAAGGTAAACAATCGCGCCCACTTCTCATTACGATGAAATTTATAAAGAAAAACATCTAGCGGTTCTCTATTCATTACGCACCTACGCCTTTTTGCTTAAGCGACCAATAAATTTCTTCAAGTCGACCGAGTTCGAGATCTTCGGCTCGTTCCGGATGCCGTTCGAGCTCCTCATAATTTTCTTTGAATGTTCTAAATGCGTGGATCTTATTTCTTAAACTTGGATAGTCCTTCAGAGGAAACCCCGAAAATAGTGTTGAAAAGCACGACGCGACCGTTCCGATCGTTCTCGTGAGACCGCCGGACTCGCCGCTGATGAATTGGTTTATGAGTATTGCAGAGAGGATGCCGCAGGCCACAACCGCACCGGCAAGAACACAGGCAAGCCGGATCGAAAGTTTTTCCTGCCTTATCCTTTGTTCGAAGAATTCGGCGCGTTCCCTAAAATTCAGAGCCATCTAAGATGTCCGCCGTTGAGAAATGATAGGGTACCGCGGTTCTTATATATTATTTCGCGATCGATTACAACGCTCAGCCGGCCTGCTTTAAGACCCGTTCGACCTCGCGCCCCATCCGGCCGGTGACCATGTACCACATCATTTTGAAATCGCTGATGAACGACCAAAGCGGATATTTGAAGCTCGCGGGTTTGTTTTTTTCAACGACGAAATGCGCGAACCACGCGAAGGCGTAACCGACGACAAAGAAGAGAGGAAAGAAATACCAGCGGCCGGTGGCGATGAACCACACGAGCAAAACTATTCCGAGCGACGTTCCCGCGAAATGCAGAATGCGCGTCAGCGGCTTAGAATGCTCCTGAACGTAAAAATCCCAAAACTCGGAGTAGTTGGTCATCGTCTTCTTCAAACCCCCTCCTTGCTGCCATTCTTGTGACGTCTCAGAGGCGCTGATGCTTTGCTATCTCTTCCTTGCTTAGCTTCAGAAAGCGCGCGGCGTTGTTGTAAAAGATGTCGCGTCTCTGTTTCGCCGTCAAAAACGGTGCGGCTTCGATCGAGCGGATCGCGGGTTCTATCAGGCCTGGCCAAACCATCTGATCGGAGCCGAACATCACGCGCTCTCCGTAGCCTCCATCCACGATCGCTTTCAGGAAACGATAGAATGCAGCGCGCGGTTCCACATTCACGAGCATGCTGATCTCGACATACACCTGCGGGTGGGTGAACAGCACGGCGAGCAGATCGTCCAGAAACGGATACCCGCTGTGCATAATATATACGCGCAGTTTCGGATGTTTGACGAGTAGATCTTCCAGCGTGAGCGCGCTTTGCAGCCGGGCACGATAGTTAGGGTTTCCGAGGTACGGTTCGCCCGGACCGCCCGGACCCAGGTGGATCCCAACAGGAATATCCAATTGTTCGGCGACGCTCCAGTACGGAGCCATCCGCGGATCGTCCGGGTGTATCCCGCCGTATTGATTTGTGATCTCGGCGAAGACCTTTAGCTTGCCGGCTCGATGAAGCGATCGGATCTCGTCGGGCGAGATCGGTTTGAATTTCTTCCCGCTTTCTGCCGACGAAGCCGTGCCCGTTGCCTTATCCAGCCGGAAGTCGAGACCCGGAATAAATCTGTCCGGCGCGGCTTTCACCCACTTTTCGACTAGTGCGGGATCGTAACCGCCAAGCATCCCGATCATCCTGTACCGCTTCATCACGGCCAGTGTGTCCTTTAACAGATCCTCGTCGGTAAGCGGCGACATCAGGAGTGTGCATGGGGGCGGTCCCGATTCGGAACCTAGCGATTCGCCAAACGATTTGGTCTGGTCCCACAGCGGCATCCGCGTCACCTCGGCACACATAGGTTGCGGTGGCGTTCCGTAATGGCCCGCCGTTCGGGCATGCATGTGCATGTCGATGATCGGCAGCCGACGTTGACCCGATGCTTCGACGCACAGGCAGACAATGGAGGCCGCGGTGACACTAAGGGCTACGAGAGATTTCATTTGATATGCGATTAGGGCTAACCCGATGTACCTATTTTCGCCAGCACGTCATCCGCGATGCCGTCATGATACTGCCGTGCAAGTTCTTCCGGATCGAAAGGTACACCGAACGGCGGCCGGCCTATTTCATCCATCCTCTCGCTTGTGATAAATGCGTTGCATTCGTCTTTGGTCGGAAAGTTGTCAACGCTCAGCTCGACCTCGTTACCGTCCGGGTCGCGATAGTAGAGCGACGTCGTGAATTTGTGATTTAGCGGCAAAAACGGAGTGATGCCTGCGGCCTTCAGACGTTCGTAGGTTGCGACAAGCTCACCGAAATTCGCCAATCCATAGCCGACATGATCAATCCCGGCAGCGGTCGCGGGCTTGTCGACAGTCTCTGCGTCTTCAAAGATGACAAGCCGGTGGTGCTCGTCATCGAACGTCATGAACGCGAGGAATTCATTCTCGTGCTGCATCCTTGCGTCAAAGACCGTCGAATACCAATGGACCATCTCCCTGAAACGCTGTGCACGTATACCGTAATGTGAAATGTACGCCGGTTTGTTGTCGCTCATCATCCGCTCCTTTCAGGTTTGTCGATGCCGATAATAGAGCAAGGCCAATCGATTTATCAACTGGCTTAGCCATTCACTTTTTCCTTCATATGGTCGATGACCAGCGTGTGCTCATTTTGCGGGCTGAACATTATGATCTCGGCGTCAGCATCGACGCGCACATTGTGACCCGGCGGCCAGTAAAAAAGATCGTTCGCGTTCACCGTTTCCTCTCCGCCATCAGCGCTGCGCGTTGTGATCTGTCCCTTTAGAACGTAACCCCAATGCGGACACTGGCACGCGTTACCATCCAATCCTTCAAACAGCGGCGTCGTATCGACGCCCGCGGCGAGTGTGAAATATTCGCCGCTGATCTTGCCTAATCCGGTAGCATCTCCAAAATCCGTCTTCTGGCGGATCACCGCGCCCGGGATCTCCATCTTAACGTCGACATCGTCTTTCGCTATTCGCATAAGTTCGTTCTCCTCATCTAGGGCGATTTATTTCGTCTGTCCCCAATACTTCGCCGCCGCCAGTTTACCTATCTGCTTGCCCATTGCCGTTCCGACCTCCGTCGAAGTTCGGAAGTGAACACCGTCGTAAATTCGTCCATTCGAAACCTCCTGCATGAAATCCTCGATCTTCATCCACGTCCGCCTCGCGTTGTTCGCGGTCGGGCTAGTTGTCGAAAACACCGGCAAAGCATCTTTTCCGATCTCTGCCTGGAGGACGGTCCCGATCGTCCCCGATACGATGCAATGTGCGCACGGGTATTCGGGATGCATAGGCGTGTTGATAAACGGCGTCCACGACGGATCTCGTTCGGTCGCGTCGTTGCCATCAATATCGCCGTTGCGGATAGCGGTGATCGGCCGCCAAAAATTGTAATGATATTTCGCGTCGAAGACGGCGATAATAGCGTCATCGGCCGCCTGTGTTACCGCCATGAAGAGACGGGCGTTTTTTGTTACATCGCGCCCCGGCATGTCGGCGAAAGGTCTGACTAATCCGTGATAGATCGAGGCTCCGGTAGCTTCCCAGAAGCGTGCGATATCGGTTTGTTCGGCTGTTCGCGATGAGTTACTTTTCCGGCCAAGCGTCTTGACCTCGTTGTAGTCACGGGCCCACACCGCGCTCTTCAGATCGGGCGGCGGCCCGGGGCGAAACTGACTAGCACTTGTCATCAGCCACGGCTTCCGCGAAGGCCAGTGCGAAACCAGTGGCACGACCGTGGGAACGTATACACCGGCGATCGTATACGGACGATAAGTTTCGATCGTGGCAAAGCCGTCTTCCATCCGCTCCTCGAGTACAGACAACGACGCTCTTTCACCGACCGTGATGCCGTCACTCTTTGATTTTCCGTCAGGAATTTTGGCGATGGCTGCTTGAT
>JBKKAS010000020.1:0-5804 GCA_046714595.1 Pyrinomonadaceae bacterium
ATACAATCCATTCGATAACACAAACATCTCGGCACGCTTCTTTGTTTCGGACGCAATGGTGCGGCTGAATTCAAGCCCTGAGACGCTGGGCCCGCTACCGGCCTCGACCGCGACTATTATCGACGCGAACGCCGGCGTCAATTTTGTACCCGACGTAAACGATCCGGACAGTATTCAGGACGCTCGATTATTCACCAGTCAACTTGCGGTCACACAAGTCGTCAACGGCAAACTCGTTTTGAGTGGTTCGTATCAGGGACTCGTCACGAAGCGTACGAACGACGATGGCCCGCTCGGCGTCGGTTTTCAAAGCGCGTTTACGAGTACCTTTGGCGGGACGATCCAGACAGCAAATGTCCGTGCGACGTGGACGCCGAGCGCGTCGAATACTTTTACCGGCGGCTACGAGTACGAGGCCGAGCGATTTCGAAATGATGGATCGACGCCGATCGGGACGGACGATTTCTGGACGCGGGCCGGGCAGACGAGCAATACGCTCTTTGCCCAACATCTCATCAGTTTCCTGGATGGCGATCTGCAATTGGCGGGTGGTGCACGTGCTCAGTGGTTCAGCCTCGACCGGCCCGAGTTCAGCGTGACAACCGGCCCGTATTCGAATCTCACGCTCTCGGACCCTCCCGCGGCTTATACCTTCGACGGAGCGGCGTCGTATTTTAACGCCCGTTCTCAAACCAAGCTCCGCATGCATGTGGGCAACGGTTATCGTGTACCGTCGTTATATGAGCGGTTCGGAACGTTCTTCTTTTTCGGCACGTTCTTTCAGCAGGGTAATCCTGGGTTAAAACCCGAACGCTCTACTGGGATCGACGCAGGTATCGACCAATACTTCGCAGAGCAGCGGGTCAAGGTAAGTGCGACGTACTTTTACACGCGGATCAAGGACGAGATCACATACCTGCCTCCGGATTTCAGCTCGTTCGCCTACTACAACTTCGACCGTCACTTCTCGCGCGGCGCTGAGTTTAGCATCGACATCAAGCCGACTAGATCGACGGACATCTTCGCCTCCTACACGTTCACTAACAGCGATATCAGGAACTTCAGCCGGCCGACGTTCGGAACGCTTGCGTCCCGCGACCGCAAGGCGTTTGGAATTCCGGATAACCAATTCACGTTGGTGGCGACGCAGCGGATCAAGAGGTTTTGGATTAACGCCGACCTGCTCGCGACCAGCGCTTACCTAGCGCCGGTCTTTAGTAACTCGACGTTCGGGCAATACACATATCGGTTTGGCGGCAATCGACGTGTCGACCTCACGGCCGGTTACACGTTTCCGTTGAAGGAAGACAAGATGAATCTGCGGCTATTCGGAACGATCGAGAATCTTTTCGATCACGAGTATTTCGAGAACGGCTTTCAAACGGTAGGGAGAAACGGTCGCGTGGGCCTAAGTATTAGTTTCTAGGCCTTTACTGATGCGGTCGGATTTTAGCGATAACTTCTTCGTCGAAAAAGCATCATAGTGCTAGTATCGGATTACGAACTTGGAGGAAAGAACGATGAGAAGAGTCGCATTTATTTTTGGGTTGGTTTTTTCATTGGCAGCAGTGAGTTTTGGCCAGGTTCGCACGATCACGAACTCTAGCCTCGAACGGATCCAGCAGAAGCGGCTCGCCGCCGAACGCGACTATCGCGACAACTACAAGAGAATGGGTTTCCCCTCGCCCGAAGAACTGGAACAACAGCGGCAAGCAGACATGAACGCTCGGCTCGAGCTGGCAGAGCAGCTTCGCCAGGCGAGGCTTGAGAAAGAGCGTCTGGAACTGGAGCGCAGCAATCTCGATATTGAAACGACTCAACTCGATGCCGAGTTCGAATCGAATCAGGCCGTTGGATTTTACGGCGGCTATTTCGGCGGTTTCCGCAGTGGCGGATACTATCCGCGGGGTAGGCACATCCGACGGCACGGTTTATTCGGCGGCAACCGGTTTCTTCGACTTAATGACCGTCGGGGCGCATACCGGGTCACTCCGTTTGAAGTGATTCCGGTTGCTAGTCCGCAACCGCGGAGGATCTTCTTCAGAAGCGAGCCACGTAGCGGCGGCCGACGACGATAGACGATTTTTTGAGTTTTTCCCGGACGCGGACTATGATTTAGATCATACTCCGCGTTTTTCTGTTTTCATTATGATAAAAGACGGTTGGGAAGCGGTTATCGGCATGGAGATCCATGCTCAGCTCGCCACAGCGACGAAAATATTCTGCGGCTGCGCGGTGCAGACAGGCGGCGAACCGAATTCGAATACGTGCCCAGTTTGCCTCGGGTTGCCCGGCGCACTTCCGGTTCTTAATAAACGCGTCGTCGATCTTGGCGCCCGAGCTGCGCTGGCGCTTGGCCTGGATATCCAGGAAACGTCGATCTTTGCGCGCAAGAATTATTTTTATCCCGACTTGCCCAAGGGTTATCAGATCTCGCAATACGACAAGCCGTTCTCGGCGAACGGTACGTTGACGATCATGACATCCGAGCGTGACGAGTCCAGTCGAGCCTCGGACTGGATACCGATGTCTATACGGATCGAGCGAATGCATCTCGAAGAAGACGCGGGGAAGAACGTGCACGAGGGTTTACCCGACGTCGACAAGTACTCGTACGTAGATCTGAACCGTGCCGGAACGCCGCTTGGCGAGATCGTGACAGCTCCGGATTTTCGGACCTCGTGGCAAGCGTACGATTATGTGAATCATGTCCGCCGTGTGCTGCAGTGGGTCGGGGCGAGCGACGCCGATATGGAAAAGGGCAATCTTCGCTGCGAGGCAAATGTTTCGGTGCGTCGAGTGGGTGAGTCTGCTTTCAATAACAAGGTGGAATTGAAGAACCTCAACTCGGTCCGATTTATGCAAAAGGCGATCGAGTTTGAGATCGAACGTCAGATCCGGGCTCATGAAGCTGGGGAAGGCGTTGCGCAGGAGACGCGGCTTTGGGATGAGAAAAACAATCAAACTCGGGTGATGCGTTCGAAGGAAGATGCTCACGATTATCGATACTTTCCCGAACCCGATCTTCAGCCGCTACGGGTGACTGCGGAGTTTATCGAGAGCGTACGGCGAGAGATGCCCGAGTTGCCCGATGCGATGCGGGATCGACTTATTCAAGATTACTCGCTTTCGTTCGCCGACGCGTCGCACCTTGTCTCGGATAAAGACCTCGCCGAATTTTACGAATCTACGGCGCAACGATCGGGCAACCCCCGAGTCTCAGCTAATTTTATTTTGTCCGAGTTGATGCGCGAGTTGAATAACTCGGGAACCAGGGCGGCCGATTCTCCGGTGACGGCCGCAAGCCTCGCGGACCTGATAAAGATCCTCGACACCGGCTCGATCAACAACAACCAGGCGAAAGAAGTGCTGATAGAAATGTTCAAGGCCGGAAGCACTGCCGCCTCAGTGATCAAGGAAAAGGGCTTTGAGCAAGTGTCTGACGCGGGAGCGATCGAGAAAATCGTTGACGAAATAATGGAAACGAATCAGAATCAGGTTACGGCATATCGCGGCGGTAACGAAAAACTGTTCGGCTTTTTTGTCGGACAGGTGATGAAGGCATCGCAGGGAAGGGCGAACCCGAAAATTGTAAATGACATCTTGAAAGAAAAGCTGACCGGCTGAGGAGGAGAAATGAGGTCAATAAGAGTTGTTACGGGAAGCTGTGGTTTAACGGTTCTTATCTTGCTCTCAGTTGCCGGTGCGGTCTCACAAGCTCCAGTGCTTCCTCACGGTTTAAGAACAACTACTCGCACCCCGGATGAAGCGGCTTACCGACAGATCCAGATCCAAAGAGCTCTTGAAGGACAGCAACGCCAGGAAATGCGTGATCTCGAGGCAACCGCTCGGGCGAGCGTGAAGCTTCCACGTGAAAAACTACCGAAGTTAACCGAAGCAGATCGGAAACGTATCGAGGCGCTTTTGATGCCTGATCCCGATGACGTCGCTGCGAACAAGGAAATATTAGACCAGCCGCGGACAGGCATATTCCGCCTTTTTCCAAACTCGAATTGTGAAACGAAAAGACACATCCGGGTTGATGGCGACTGCGCTAACCATATTCCCGGCGGTTCGCACTATAGCTTTAGGCCCGGGGCGATCACGCCTGACATACATTTCAATAACGGCCAGCTGGTCGGGGAAGGTTTTTTTTCCCAGATCATCGTTACGGAGTTGGGTGACCAGCCGATACTGAATCTTAGCCGTGCAGTAGAGAAGCTTAACCTGCTGAACGACTTTGCGCCGGCTAAGGATCTTGCTGGAGTCGGAAGGCAGCGCGCCGAGATACTAAAGAGTGCGGGTCCCGGAGGAAAACCTTACTCGAACACGGTGCTAGCAAAGCTTAATTCGACTTATGCGATGCGGATCGTCGCCTACAGGAACGACAATAATTTGGCGCGGCGGCTTACGCGGGAGGGAATGTCGGCGGATAACCCGGTGATAAGTTTTCAGAAGGTGCAGGCAGACAACCGATTCGACCTGGTGGTTGTGTTTCGAGTAATAAGACGGGAAGCCGATGGGAATATTACCCTTCTTTGGAAAGAGATCAGCCGGAAAAAGTCTCCAGTGATCACGTTTGCTCACGATGAGCCGCTCTCCGATTTTAGGTGATCAGGCTCGCGCAATGTTGATCGTTTTCTTCCTCATCATTCACTCCGTGAACGCAACCGATGCTGCTAAAAAATAAAACGGCCGTCGTTACGGGCGGTTCAAAAGGCATCGGCTTCGCGATCGCCGAAACTCTTATCAAAAATGGCGCAAGTGTTTTTATTTGCAGCCGCGACGAGCGCGACCTGCGCGAAGCGCTTGAACGTCTTTCGCCATCCGGTCCCGTCAAAGGCGAAGTTTGTGACGTCCGCAGCGAGGAAAGTGTTAAGGCAATGCTGGCGGCATGCGCTCAGAACTTTGGCGGGCTGGATATTCTTATCAACAATGCCGGCGTCGGTTACTTCGGCAAGACGGTCGAAGAAATGAGCGGCGATGAGTTTCGACAGACGCTCGAAACTAATCTGTTTGGCGTGTTCTATACCTGTCACCACTCTATCCCGCTGATGAAGCAGCGCGGCTCGGGACACATCATAAACATTTCGTCGCTTGCCGGACAAAATGCTCACCCCCGGATGGCCGCATATAACGCGTCAAAGTTCGGCTTGAACGGATTTTCCGAAGCCCTCATGCAAGAGGTTCGGCACGACAATATCAAGGTCAGCTATATTTGCCCCGGCAGCGTGAATACGGCCTTCGGCGGCGACAAACTAAGCCCGGAGAAGGCGTGGCAGCTGCAGCCGGCCGACATCGCGGAAGCGATCATGGATCTGCTGAGATATGAGAAGCGAGCGCTCGTTAGCAAGATCGAGATCCGACCAAGCTCGCCGCCTAAATCTTCGTAGTGTGCCGGCTAATTTTCCTGTAACTGCCCACTCAGTAACGCCAGACGATTTAGCAGAGTAATGAGATCTCGCTCTCGATAGGGCTTAGTGATGTATTCGACCGCGCCCAGCTCAAGGGCCCTGTCCATGTTAGAACTGTCGGTTTTCGAGGTTATAAAAACAACCGGAATGTCTTTTAGCAAATCGTCGGCACGAAGCTCCGCCACAAATTCGTGCCCACCCATCTTCGGCATTTCCAGATCCGAAAGAATTACGTGCGGCCGACTGTCGCTACTGCGAAGGCGATCAAGAGCATCGATACCGTTCTTTGCGGTCTCGGCATGCCATCCCGCGGTTTTTAGAATTCTCGATGTCATTGCACGAACGCTGGGGCTGTCATCAACGATCAGCGCCCTCAGTTCGGCACAGGAG
>JBKKAS010000021.1:0-2482 GCA_046714595.1 Pyrinomonadaceae bacterium
CCGGCAATGACGAGATCTGGAGCATCGATGCAGACGGAAGCCGGCAGCGTCAATTAACCAATAATTCTGCGGACGAGTATGTTGAGGTGGTTTCGCCTGACGGCAGCTCGATATTTTTCAGCTCTAACCGCACTGGTCAGATCCACGTTTGGCGAATGAATGCTGACGGCAGCGATCAGACGCAGCTCACTCAAAAAGAAGGCGGCTATCCGCTTTTCGTTTCACCCGACGGAAGCTGGCTTTACTATCATCATGCTTTGCACCGAACGGTATGGCGCGTCTTGACCACGCTGTCCGGCGAAGAGCAGTTGGTTTTGGAGAAAAGAAAGGATCGCTTTGCATTCTCGCCCGACGGTTCGCGGATCGCTTTTCTGGAAAAGGAAGGAGATGAGGATCTTTTGAAGGTAGTCTCGCTCGCCGACGGTCAAACAGTCAAAACTTACACGCTTGCCGACGAAACAGCCAATTTGATTCACTTAAAGTGGTCACCGAATGGAGAGAATCTGGCGTACATATTGGTCGACGAAGAAAATGAGAACAAAACTTTGTGGTTTCAACCACTCAATGGAAGGACGCCTCGGCAGATCGCCAGTTTGGGCGAAGAGCAAATAGCTCTATTCGGCTTCGAGCTTTCGCCGGATGGAAGACAAGCGGCGGTCGTGAAAGGCGGCTGGAGATACGACGCCGTTCTGATCACTGGGCTGCGATAATCAAAATCACCATTGTTTCTATCCCCGTAGCTTTCCCTACGCGGCTCGATCAAATAAACGACAACCTCGGATGAGTCGATCAACGCCTACGATCAAGAGGTGGCGACCGGGATTCGGGACCATCCGACGCGGTCGCCGCGTACCTCTTGGGGGAGGGAAACAGGCGACTCAAGGCACAAATGCATTCGGCAACGGTCGATCTCCGTTCACTCCGAACTGTTGAATCAGAGTGCCGGCGGTTGTGCGTTGGCTGAACCAGATCGTCGTCGACGGCCGGAAGACCGTCGCGTCGTATTTGCCGTCGCCGTCGTAGTCACCAGGTACAAGCGACGTCATGGTTGTTGACGCGGAATTCTAGACGCGTCTAAGCGTCGCCAACTTTCTTTGGTACCGGGACGAGCATTCCAACTTCACGCTTGTACTTTCCGTACGTGTCGCCGTGAAAACGCATTAGATCGCGTTCCTCCAACTGGATCGCGACGAGAATGTAGGCGGTCGTGACCGCGGCGAAGAGCAGATGGCCCATCGTCATCGTCGGCGTCGCCCAAAACGCGATGATAAAACCCAGCATGATCGGATGACGAACATAATTGTAAAATGCCCGCGTCGTGAAAGTGAGTTCCTTTCCCTCGCCGCCGCGTGCACGAAGATAAACCTGTCTCAGGCCGAATAGGTCAAAGTGATTGATCATGAATGTGCTAAGCAAGACGATCAGCCAACCGGCGCCAAAGAGCGCCCACAAGAGGTAACGTCCGATCGAATTCTCGACGCTCCAAACCACATCCGGCATCGGGCGCCATTGCCAGAACACAAGCAGCAACGCCAAACTCGCAAAGAGGACGAACACACTTCGTTCGATAGATTCGGGTACAAAACGCGTCCATACTTTCTTGAAACCCGGCCTCGCCATCACGCTGTGCTGGATCGCAAATACCGAAAGCAGAATCACGTTGATGATTATCGAGGTCGATAAGGCTCCGGGGACGCCAGAGTCGATCGATTTGGGTACGGCAAAGTTTCCGACAAATCCGATCGCGTAAAGAAACGTAACGAGGAAAACTACGTAGCTGATGACTCCAAAGAGTAACGCCAGGATTCCGCTCATATCTTTGAACCTCCTTCTAAAAGCATACAACCGTGTGCAAACTGAACCGGAACAACAACCGGTCAAACCGCGATACATCTGCCAAGTGAGGTGTGCTGCGATGATACGCCTACGGGATCGGCGTCCGGCTTTCTTTCCGCTCTTTAAAACTCTCGAACAATTCGGTGTGCCGGCTCGTCAACGGCAGCATGCGGCCGTCGATGAACACGTACTTGATATTCGTCCGGGGCTCGAGAATATCCCCGTCGGTCACGACGATGTTCGCGATCTTACCGACCTCGACCGAACCAAGTCGGTCCCCGACGCCGAGTATCTGCGCCGGGTAGAGCGTCACCGATTTCAACGCGTCTTCCTTTGACAGACCAAAAGCTCCCGCGAGTCCGGCATGATACGGCAGATCTCGCACCGCCGCACCGCCGTTGCCGGTCGAGATCGCAAATCGAACGCCTGCATGCTGCATCTTCGCAGGAGCTTCAAACAGAAAATCGTATTGGTCGTCGTCGCGGACGGGCAGATTGTAGATGTTGGTGTAGATCACCGCGATGTCGTTTTTCTTCAGATCCGCAGCCGCCTTCCATGCTTCCTGTCCGCCCTCGATCACGCCTTTGACCTTCATTTCGGTGACGAACTTGATAACCGCGCGGATGTCGCGTTCGCGTTCGGCCGT
>JBKKAS010000022.1:0-11587 GCA_046714595.1 Pyrinomonadaceae bacterium
CCTTCCGATCCCGCTGCTCGCACCGGGGATCAGTGCTACTTTATTGTTCATTGACATACGATTTCCTTGTTGCCATGGCTACTCATTAACGAGACGAGTTTCGGTTTCCTTGCAAACGCCGAATCGCCTTGCCGGGCTTGGAGCCTTCAACGATCCTTTCATCGCGGACGACGAACACACCCGCGACCAGCACGTGGCGGATGCCTTCGGAGTATTGCGCCGGTTGTTCGAACGTCGCGCGGTCGATGACCGTAACCGGGTCGAAGACGACGATGTCGGCATCGGCCCCGACCTTGATGCGGCCTTTAGAGCGCATCGCGGGGACGGCTTTTTCCAAACGCTGTGCGGGCAGCAGCGACATCTTGCGAATCGCATCCATCAGCGACAGCGCCTTCTGCTCGCGGACGTAAAATCCCAGCACTCGAGCAAAGCTGCCTGCGCCGCGCGGGTGGCCCTGGCGGTTTTCGATCAATCCATCGCTGGCCACGATCACCCGCGGGTTGGCGGCGGCAAGGCGCGAGATCTCTTCAGGGATCGCATGGCCGATAACCGAGCCGCCCTCGTTTCGGTATCGCGCGAATGTTTCCGCTGTCAATCTTTCGCCAGTCGTCACCCATTGCAGGTCTTTGAAAGTGATACCGAACTTCTCTTGCCAGCCGTCGTTGTAGATGGCTGATTCGAGGCGTGTCTGCGTCGCCGTGTAGGGGTAAGCTTCCGTCGTCACGTCAAGGCCGCGCCGTGCGGCGCCCTCGATCATTTGCAGGCAGGTTGTCGTTTGCCGCAGGCACATGCTTGTAATATGTACGACATGCAGCGAGGCTCCCGTGCCGGCGGCGTCAGCCAAAACTTCCTGTAAAGCTCCAATCGCGCTGCCCGGTTCGACGGTACCGGCGTGGCGCACATGAACGTAATTTGCCACGCCGCGCTCAGCCGCGATTGCGAAAAGATCAAACACCTCAGCCCGCGTCGTCGTCGGCACGTAGTTAATGCCGAAGCCGATGCCAAGAGCGCCTTCGTCCAGGCCCTGCTTGATGAGGTCGGCGACCTGGCGGACCTCGTCGGGCGTGGAGCTGCGGTTGATCGCGTTGTCACGCGGCAGGAAGGCGCCGGTGTCTTTCATCACCGCCATCTTCGCTGGGATATGGCCGACCGTCGAGCCAAAGTTGATGAGGGCTTTACCTTCGCGTTTCGCGTACCACGTGGACACCGGCGATACGCCGACCTCCATTTCCAGCGCCGTCGTTACGCCGTCGCGCGCTTTGTAGCGATAGTTCTCGTCATCCTGCCCATGCGAATGCAGATCAATGAAGCCCGGGGCGACGACCAGACCCTTGGCGTCGATCACCGTGCGCCCACGCAACGGCCGCGCCGAGATCGCCGCGATCTTCCCCGCACGAATGCCGACATAACGAACCGCATCGAGATTCGACTCCGGATCCATTACCCGACCATTCGCCAGCACAATGTCGAACTCGGCGACATTCTGCGGCCTGAAACCCTTGGATTTGAACAGAGTCTTAGCCGACTGGGACTGAAGATATTTCAAGAATCTGCCTGCTGATGTTGGTGCAACAGTATGTGAACTGGTGGCAGCTGAAATACCGATGTACGTTTGGATGTCCTCGGGAAATTGGCCAGCTATTTGAACACCGGGAACAGGACTTCCAAGCGGGACAGCGGTGTATTGCGCGCTGCCCTCGGCCACAGCCAGAGTAGAGAGCCGGCCAACAACAGGCACGAGCTTCGGCTTCATTTCCTCAGTCAGACCTATCTGTTCGAGCGTCCGAAGGAAAACAGCTCCACTATGTCCGTCCGCGGTGTAGGCGATGGATTTTGCCGAGAGCAGTACCTTCTTGAACGATTCCACACTGCCGATATCTACAGCAGGCGCGCCCTCTCGCGATACCAAGGCCATGCCAATCGTCGCTAATGCCACAACGGAGTCTGCTTCAACGAAGCCCGCTTTGGAAAGCTCTGTCAGCATTTTTGGCTCGATGATCACCACATCGAACTTCGCCCCTGCCTCTATTTGCTGCTTGAGTATTGGGTTATTCGCATACTGAACGTTTACCTTTATCTTGTAGATTTTCTCGAACATCGGAATAAGTTCCGATATCGCAGGTCGGCTTGCATTACTGCTGA
This sequence comes from Pyrinomonadaceae bacterium, assembly GCA_046714595.1. Taxonomy (GTDB): domain Bacteria; phylum Acidobacteriota; class Blastocatellia; order Pyrinomonadales; family Pyrinomonadaceae; genus OLB17. The sequence goes on from JBKKAS010000022.1 coordinate 2,143, forward strand.
GAACATTCAGCACGCCGGAACTACTCGCGGCAGCCAGAGCGTTAACGAAAAGGCAAATTGCCAGTACTACTAATGCGAGAACGAAATACTTTCTGTTCATGTATGTCTCCGTAAGCCGTTGATAAATTCGCATCATCAGCGTAATTGTGAACGAACTACTTGATCGCGATCGGATTTACGATTGCCTGCACACCGCCGGTGATACGAGACGGGCCGAGCGTGAACAGAAACTCCCACGCCTTGTCGTTTACCATCTCTTCGGTATTCATATTCTCAAGTATGTGTATGCCGTTGAGTGCGAGCAGGATCTGGTGGACCTCGTAGATACCGGCGTCCTTTTCGAATGGGATCACTTCAAAGTTCGACGTGTCCATACCGACCATCGCCACATCGAGCGAAGAAAGATACTTTGCTCCGTCACGGCCGAGTCCAGGTCCGACGGAGATGAAACGCTTGTTGTCCTTGCCCACAAGCTTTTGCCAGCCCGAGTAGAACAGCACGACGTCGCCTTTTTCGATCGCCCGGACGCCCTGACGCTTCATTGCACCCTCGATCTCTGCCCGGTTGAACGCCGTTCCCTCCTTCACCATGTCGGTACCAAAGTAACCGGCCATGTCGAGCAACACTCCGCGCGTCGCAATGGCCGGAACATTCTCGATGCCGAGTTTTTTGAGACCATCCGCCCCCACAAAGTCGGACGCCTTGTTGCAATTGAAATAGAGACCGTCGATGCCGGCGTGGCCGAGGCCATCCAGTTGGGAACCGACGCCGACCCAGCCGGTGATAATATCGTCGTTATACGTAGTCTTGGTAGGACCAAGTGATGCTCCGCCTGCCTGATCCGGCTGCACCACCGTTATCGCGAATTTACGAGTGCCGTATGCGGGCGTGTCCTTATTCGTCTCGATGCCTAGACGATAGGCCTTGCCCTTCGTCACAAGTTTCGCAGCAGCGAGCGTTTTTGCAGGAGTGATGTAACTGACATTGCCTATTTGATCGTTTGGCCCAAACTTTGACGCGGTCATGCAGGGTTTCTGCTGCGAATACGTCAGTCCAACAAACATCAGTCCGATCGCGAAAGCCGCGATCGGCAACGTCTTAAAGGCATCCTTCATTGCTTTCCTCCATCGTCCTAATACCCAACGCGCGTTCATCCCCAAGACAGAATTCAGCTATCGTCACAATGAACACCTCTTCATTCAGGGCGTCGTTTCATAAAGATCTATTCAGGCAGATTCAGACGTTTCAACAGATTTTTATATCGCGGGTCACCCCGGAGAGGGATCCAATATGTGTCAGCGTTCAACCGATACAATTCCCAATCCCGTACTTCAAATGCTTTATCGAGCTCCTCAAAGGCTTTATCCGAATCACCAAGAGCCACGTAGATGCTCGCAATGCGGCAAGTGGCTATATATTGAGTTTTAGCCATCTCACGGAATTTATTGATCATGTCCTCCGCCCTATCCCTTCGTCCGGTTTTCGCATACGCAATTCCGACATCCCGAATCGGAAATTGGTTTGTTGGATCCGTTTGCAGCCATTGTTCGTTGAGTGAGATCGCCTCCCCGTACATTCCTTTGCTGATATAGGCTTGGCTTAATATCCAGCGTCCGATGGGGTGACCTGGTTCGAGATCGTAGGTTTTCTTGGATTGGTCCAAAGCCTTTTCATTCTGCCCCATAGCAAGGTAAGCCCATGCCAGGGTTGCGCCCATATTAATGTCGAGCGGTTCCAAGGCGAGACCCCGTTCTATTTCGACGATGCCTTCAGCAAGTCGTCCAGTCGGTGCCAGGTATATTTGCCCGTATCGAAAATGAGCGGCGGAATTATTTGGATCAAGCTCGATCGCGCGGTTGAATGAGCGCTCAGCTTCAGCCCAATTCCAATCGTAGATCACCAAAGAATACGCCAAGAACGTGTGGGCCTCAGCCAGTGTGGGGTCGATCTCAAGGGCCCGCTGCGCCGCAGCCTTGGCCTGAGGAAAAGCTTCCTTTGGCGAGAGGTAAGGGTAGGCCGGCATACTCCCATATGTTTCGGCGATCCTCGCATACGCCAGTGCGAATTTAGGGTCGAGTTTGATCGCCTGCCGGAAATACTCGATCGCGGCCAGCATATCGACTTTGGTACGCTTGGCAAAGCTATATCGACCTCTCAGGTAAAGTTGATACGCTTCGTTGCTGTCGGTGTATTTTTTGGTAATGCCCTTTCCGTCTTCGCCGGCGAACTTCAATTGCAGCTTTTGCGTAATTGTTGTCGCGATCTCACGCTGTGTGGCCAGCAGGTCGGCCATTTTTCGATCGTACTGTTCGGCCCATATCAATTTTCTGGTGCGGGAGTCGATCAGCTGCACACTTATCGAAAGGTCGTCCCCGCGCTGTACCAATCGCCCCGACATGACCGCATCTACCTCAAGTTCCTTTGCTATCTGGGCGACATCTGTCTCTTTGCCCTTGTACCTCATGACCGAACTCGTCGGGCTTACTTTAAGATTCGGAAGCTGAGAAAGTCGGTAGATCAATGAATCAGCCAACCCATCAGAGAGGTAATCAGTGTCCGCATTTCCACTGCGATTCTCGAACGGAAGTACTGCGATGGAATTGATCTGCTCGGCAGTCGCAGGTATGAGATATCGGTAACCAAGAAATCCGCCGAGGATAACGACCGCAAGCAGAAACGGTGCAGCCAGCAGTCGCTTATCGATGCTTCGAGCTTTCGGAACAATGTCGCTTGTGCGCGTCGGCAAGATTGCCGTCTCGTTAGTTGTGTTGATCAGCGGAGGAGTCTGAGCTTCGACGACTGCATCCGTCGTATGCAAGATCGCCGTCGCCGGTTCATCCGTGCTGGCCTGATCGGCGGACATAGCATAGACGAGCGGAGTTCCGTCCTCCAGACAGAAACTCAGCGTGTCGTCGTAATAATCCCGCCTGCACTCGGGGCATCGTTTCATAACACTAGCTTTCGTACTCCTTTCTTGCCTCGACCAGAGCGGGCATGTCCTTGTCCCCATCTTTCCAAAGTGCAAAAAACTTTTCGTATTCGGTTTTGTCTTTCATCGCCCGGGCCTTGCCAAGCTGCGCCAGCGGATAGAGGGACGAAAGAGGCGCTTCGCCGCGATGATCGAGGATCTTATCGAAGTCACGGACCGCATCGTGCAGCTTGCCTAATCTCAAGAAGGCAATGGCGCGAAGATACTGCGGATAGAACTCGCCGGCTTTTTCATAGCGCTCCGTGATGCCGAGCTCTTCGATCGCCTCTTTCGCCCGACCGCTTTGTAGTTCGATCGCGGCATTGATGGTCGGCACCCAAAGCTCGTTTATCAATGTGTCTTTTGGACGCTCGGTTCTTAATTCCCGAACAAGGTCTCGCGCGTTGGTTGCCTGTCCGGCGACGGCGAGGGCAAGGGCGCAAAATGAAAGTGTTGAACTGCCGCGCTCCTGTTTGAGTGCGTTGTTTGTTTGCGCTTTCAGGGCAGCTTTCAGTTGAGCGTCATCGCTCGACGGCAGAGCGGTACCAGAACGCCAGAAAACTATCCGCAACGCCTGTTCGGAACCGTACAGTGCTGCGACTTCCGCCGCGCCGCTGCGGTTTGCCAGATGTATCGCTTGTCTAACAAGGTCCTGCGATCGGCGCCACTGTCCGCGGACCGCGGCGGCTCCCGTCTGCAGATTCAAGGCGATGTACTCGTCGCTGCGTCCGCTGAACCACGCCAGATTACCCGCCATCGCAGCGGTATCATTCTCGATGAATGCGACGCAATACAGCCAAAAGTGCAGGTATTCGTTGTCCCATTTCTTGGCAAAAGCCTGACGGCAAACGTCTTTGACTTCTACATAGCGGTCAAGCGACAGAAGCGACTCCGCGAGGTTCATATAGATCGCGGCGATGCTTGTGTCAAGCCTCAATCCCTCACGTGCGACCTCCACCGCTTTCTCCGACTGCCCGACGCGCTCCCATAGATCGGAAAGGCTGGCAACGGCGTCGAGCTGTGACGGATACGTCTTGCGCCAGAGGTTCAGCGCCTCGATCTTTTTGTCGATCTCACCCGTGAGGTAGTTGTAATAGAAATAGGTGATGCGGAGTTTCTCGTTCTCGCTCGCCGTGTCGCGCAGCTCGTATGCTTTGGCGATCATTTCCGCAGCCAATTTCCACTGATTCGTATTGCGGTAGACGACCGCCAGGGCGGTATACACCGAAACGAATTTCGGGTCGATCTCAAGGGCCTTCTTGTAAAACGGGATCGTGTCAAGCATCTTCCCGGTCATCTGCAGCTCACGGCCGAGCGTGTAGAATTTCAAAGCCTCGAGCGAGGCGGTCGTCGCGTATTCGAGCGGCAGGTCGTACTTTGCTATCGACGCCAGGCTCTCGCCCAAGTTTTCACGCAAGCCGGTCGCGGCCCGGCCCAAGGCATTCAAAACCTCTTCACGCGAGGTTGCCTGCTCGAACTGTCTTCCGAGACTTTCGCCGGTGCGGGCGTTGATGGCTTCCAACGTCAGGACATAGATCGATCCCATGCCCGAGATCGTCCCCGTGATAAAAGCCTTCAGGTTATGCCGCAGGCAGATCTCGTAGCCGAGTTCTTTTGTCACGCGTTCCTCGGGCGGGCGCTCCATGAGGCCAAGGGTCTGCCTGACCTTTGGTTCAGGCAGGATATCCAGGAATGGCGATTGTGCGAGCGAGAACGCGAGTGCCGTCTTTAACGTCTGATCGAAGATGAGTTCGCCCGTCGCGTTTTCAAACTCGGTGAGAAGCAGGGTGTCCCGACTTCCGCCCGAGCTGCCGGAACTTCGTGTAAACGAACGCGCCTCTGCGGAACTGGTTTCGGGTTTGTCAGGCGCGACGGTACGCTCGAGCTGCGCTTCCATCCGGAGTTCGTCACGCAGATCTTTTAGGTCGCCGAGCAGATCTCGTGTCGAGTGATACCGCTGCTCCCGTTTTTTCCTGAGTGTTTTATGTACAATGCGCTGCAGTTCGCGTGGAAGGTGGGGTCCCAGATTCGCCAGGGGCGGGGGCTCGCAATTGATTATCGCGGCCAGGACTTCGGTCATCGTGTCGCCCGGGAACGGAAGCTGACTGACGAGCATTTCATACAGAACGATGCCGAAGCTAAAGACGTCGGAGCGCGCGTCGATCTCCTTTCCGCGGGCCTGTTCCGGAGACATGTATGACACGGTTCCCATCACCATGCCGGGCATCGTTTTCACCAGCATCTTGGTTGAGCCTTCGGAACCTGGTTTGGCTCGGTTTGCTTCATTCAGTTTGGCAAGACCGAAATCGAGGATCTTCAGATAGCCGTCAGGACGGATCATGATGTTCTCCGGTTTGATATCCCGGTGAACGATTCCCGCATCGTGGGCGGCCGACAGTCCCTCGGCGATCTGGATCGCAATCGAAAGCGTATCATCGAACGAGAGACGCTCTTTCATCCGTTCGCGCAGAGTGCGACCCTCGATGAACTCGGCAGAGATGAAGTTGACGCCCTCGTGCTCACCGATCTCGTAAACCGTGACGATGTTGGGATGATTAAGCGCCGAGGCCGCTTTCGCTTCTTGCTTGAACCGTTCGAGGATACCGGAATCCGTTGCGACTTTTTCCGAGAGCAATTTGAGTGCGACCCTGCGGTCCAGCCGTGCATCTTCGGCGAGATAGACATCACCCATTCCACCGGCTCCGATCGAGGACACGATCTTATAGTGGCCGAGAGTTTTCCCTTCTTTAATCGTCATCGGTTTTTGTTCTTTCGGACGCGTTTCTTTCATTCGTCATTCCGGCAATCCTACGCGGCGTAATAGATCATTCCATCGCGGATCGCCATGCAGCGATTCGAGCAGCGGTTCAAGTTTCATCCCGGAAAGGTGAAAGCTTCGATACGCAAATGCTTTCTCCAGCCACTCGAACGCCCGGTCTTTGTCGTCAAGACCCGCATAGACAACGGCAAGGTCTCTGCCGTCCGCGGTCTTGTTCGCAAATTTTTCTTCCAGTTCCTTGATTATGGCCCTTGCATCATTCGCCCGGCCAAGCCGGCCGTAAACATGACCGAGCTGCGATTGGGCGGCATTCGACCGGCCGGAGAGCTCAATGCTCTTTTCGGCCGCCGCCAGCGCGTCGCCGTACTTTCCTTGCTTGACGTGGACCCAAACCAGGGTTTGATACGACGCCCAGAAGTTTGGATCGAGTTCGATGACGCGCCGGCATTCCCGATACGCCGCGTCCAAATTACCCTGATCGATGTAACTTTCAGCTACGTTATTGATGAAGATCAGTGACATCGGGTCAAGCCCTTCCGCAATTTTTATCTCCTTGAATCCTTCCTCGATCCGACCGAGTCCCCGCAAGTGACGCGAATACCAATGATGCGCGGTTGGGTAATTAGGGTTAAGTTCGATCGCGCGCTGGAACTCTTTTCCGGCCCCGGCCTCATCCCAGTCGAAAAACCACGTGACCAAACCGAGTGCCGCGTGAGGTTCGGCGAGGGTCGGGTCTAGCTCGATGGCTTTCTTTGCATACGTCTTGGCGTGCGGCATCGTCTCGCTTGCTCGTTCGCCGGTGTACGTTGAAGAGACAACATAGGAATCGGCGAGCGCGGAATAGGCGAGTGCAAAGTTCGGGTCTTTTTCGGTTGCGGCCTTCAAGAGCTCGATCGACTTCTTGATATTGCTGGCCGTCCGCCTGTTCCAGTAGTAGCGCCCTTTCAGGTAGAGCTGATATGCCTCGTTGCTGCTCGTGTACTGCTTCGTGATTCCCTTTGAATCGCTGCCGGAAAGTTTGAGTTGAAGTTTTTCCGCAATGACGGATGCGATCTCGCGCTGCGTCGCAAGAAGGTCCGACATTTTTCTTTCGAACTGCTCGCCCCAAAGAGTCTTCTTATTTCGGACGTCGACCAGGTCGACGCTTATCGTCAGATTGTCTCCGCGCTGAATAAACCGGCCGGACATGACGGCGTCCACTCCGAGCTCGCTGCCGATCTTCTCGGCATCCGCGTCCTGTCCCTTGTATCGAAAAACGGAGGTGCGGGGACTCACCTTCAGATCCGGGACTTGAGACAGGCGATAGATAAGCGATTCGGCAAGCCCGTCGGACAGATATTCGGTATCCGAATTCCTGTTCTCAAACGGCAAGACAGCGATCGATCTGATCTCGTTAGCGTTTGTGGAACCTAAGTAGCGGTAACCGACGAATCCCCCGATCACGACCGCGGCAACCATGCTCAGAATCCCTATAAGCTTGAGCCGCCTGCCTTGCGGCTCTGCCGCCCGATGAGCAGAAAGGCTCTGCCTTTCCGCCGCCCCCCGCAAACCGCTCGGCAACTCTGCCTCCGTCGTATGAATCTGCGCCTGGGTAGGGGCGTCCAAAGCGCTTAGTATCGCGGTCGCCGGCTCCTCCGTCGACGACGGCCCTTCAAGTAGCGCAGTTCCGTCGTCGAGACAAAAGTTCAAAGTCTCGTCCGTGTAATCTCGCCTGCATTCGGGGCAGCGTTTCATAAGGTCGCTTTGGTCGTCATTCAGCTGCGCTACGGTCGCAAAAAGCAGCCTACTCAAAATTCTCGAGCATCCAGATATCGCCGCCTTCAGGACGGAACCGGTCGAACAACACCCATTTCCCATCGGGCGACCACACCGGATAATCGATGCGGACGTCCGGATCGGGAAATTCAAATACACTTTCTGCCGCGCCCGGTCCGACCGGCGACACCCAAAGCGTTCTGTGAGCGATGACGTCCAGCATCGACGTATAGGAAGGGCCGAACGACAGGTGACCGCCGCCCATTATGTTTGGTATTTCCAACGTCGGGCTTCCGTCGATCGGTGCCTGAACCACCTTCCAGCCGTTTGCGGTCGCGGCACGAAAAACAACCGCATCACCAGTCTTGCTCCACCTAATAAAATGACCGCGCACGCCGACGCGGGTGAGCTGGCGGTCGCCGGTTCCATCCGCATTCATTAGCCAGATCTCGGTCCTTCCCGTCCGGTCCGACTGATAGGCGATAAGCATGCCGTCGGGCGAATAAAACGGATTGATGTCAGTCGCTGCATCGCGCGTCAGCTGCGTAAGCGATGCGTTCTCAAGGTCGAATTTCCAAATGTCAGCATTACCTGTTCGCGAAGAGAAAAAGATGATCTGCTTACCATCCGGTGACCACGTCGGTTGAAAGTCGCCGCCTGGGCCGCGAGTCAGTTGCCGTGTCGAACGGTCGCTAAAAGAGTAGAGCCAGACATTCATCTCACCCGCCCGGTCGGAGTTGAACGCTATCTTCGACCCGTCGGGGGACCATGATCCGCGGCTGTCTTCCCGCGTCGTGAAAATAACATCCTCGGGCGCCCCGGTAGGTTTTCCGTTTACGGGTGAGACCGGAAGCCTCCACAGATCGGCGTTGTGTTTCAATACTGAAAAGCCAAGATGCTTTCCGTCCAGCGAGATGGCCAGTTCGACGTCCTGTCCGGCTCCGGTGGTGACCTGCTGGGGCTGGCCTGTGGGTTCGCCCGCGCCCGACACGCCGACGCGCCATATGTTGTACCCGCCGCCGCGGTCGGATGAAAAGTAAACGCGATCGTCTTTACGCGACCATACAGGATTGAGATTGTTGTTCAGGTCGTTGGTGATCCACGTCATCTTCCTCCCACCAAGCTCGACTGTCCGAATATTGAACTTGGTTCGTTCAATATTCTGAAAAACGAGCCGCTTCCCGTCAGCTGACCAGCGGGGCCAAACGTGGCTGACCTCTTCGGAGGTATCTGTCGAGATCTGTTGCGGATTATGGCCATTGCTGTCAGACATCCATATCCGCCGCGGCCCGGAGCGAGACGCATCGTAAGCGACAGATTTACCATCGGGAGAAAAAGCCGGGTTGAAAGCGTTTTCGATGATGCTGCTTTCGTTGGTCGACTGGATATCCGCGCTCCAGATATCGCCGCCTTCAAACGCGCCGAACACATCGGTCGGCTGCAGTTTTTCGTTAGCCTTTTGTGCTCGGACGAAGAGGATGTTGGCGCCGTCCGGGGACCATGCCGGCTGAATATCGTCTCCGTCTCCGCGAGTAAACTGCTTCTCCTCGCCGGTGGCGAGTTCCTTTATGAAGATCTTGCGGACGCTACCGACTTCGCCGGAGTACGCGACCCTGGCCCCATCAGGCGACCAAGTCGGGTACTCCTCGATCCCATCCGCAAAAGTCAGTTGGGTAAGCTTGGGTTGGGGATTCGCCACCTGCTCTGGATCGCGACGTCCGAGGAACCAATACCCGGCAAATACGAGCAGCCCCACGAGCGCGATGGATCCTACGATCCCTTCAGGTGATAGTCGGACACCTGCGGCGGTTCGGTTGCCGTTAGTCTTAGAGCTGCCAGTTACCGCGCCCGGGGCGCCTTGCAAGATCGTGGCGGCTTCGCCAGCGACGTCGACACGGGGCAAGACCGCAGTCGAAGGCTCGACCGGGTAAATGCCCGATGCC
>JBKKAS010000023.1:0-2707 GCA_046714595.1 Pyrinomonadaceae bacterium
CTCCGACTCCATATTCAAAACGATGAAAAAGTTGAACAGTAAGTACGCCGTCCTGGTGATCGTTATCGGCGCTGTGTTGATGAATATCGGTTGCTCTACCCAGTCAGCTTCGGGTCTTGATGCCGGAGCCGCAGATGCTGCAACGGTGGTTAAATCGAGTCCGGAAATCGTCGCGGCCGAGAAGGTGATTGGGAACAATCCCGATTCGACGCAAGGCTACAACCTTCTCGCGGTCGCGTGTATAAAAGAGGCCCGGATGACGGGCGATCATTCGTTCATCCAGAAGGGAGAAGCGGCGGTCGAAAAAGCTCTCGCTCTCGATCCGAAGGATCAGGCAACGAGAAAACTGCAAGCGACCCTTAAGGCAAGCGCTCACCGTTTTGACGAAGCTCGCGAATTGGCGCGATCGCTCACATCGGAGTTCCCCGACGACGCTTTTGCGTACGGCATTCTCGTGGACGCGAATGTCGAACTAGGAAACTATGACGAAGCGGTGAAAGCGGCGCAGAAAATGGTCGACTTGAAACCTAACTCGGCCTCCTACGCACGCGTCGCTCACATTCGATCATTGCATGGTGACCACGACGGTGCGGTCAAACTACTGACGATGGCTGCACGAACAGCGGATCCGCAGGATAAAGAGGCTCAAAGCTGGTGCCTGATGCAGCTCGCCAGGGAGCATTTCAAGGTCGGTGATCTGGAAAAAGCTTCGCGTGTGATAGACGAGAGTCTTCAGATATCGCCGGACTATCAGCTGGCTTTGATCGAAAAGGGCCGCTACTTCGCCGCTGCGGGAGATCTGGAAAACGCGGAAGCAAAGCTAGGTCAGGCGGGTGCTCGCGTGCCATCGACCGAAGCCTTGATCATGCTTGGTCAAATAAACTACAAACGCAGAAATCTTGAAGAGGCCAGGCGTCACTACGAATCGGCTGAAGCTGTTGAACGCGCCGGCGGCGGCGATATTCATCAGTTTGCATTGTTGTGGGCGGATCAGGGTGAGCGCTTGGACGAAGCGTTAGCCGTTGCCCGGGCTGATTATGAAGTTAACAAGGATATCTACGCGTCCGACATCCTGGCCTGGTGCCTGTTCAAAAAAGGCTTGGCACAGGAAGCGCAAGGCGTCATCCGAAAGGCTCTACGCCTGAATACGAATGACGCTCGGATCTTGTATCACGCCGGTATGATCGAACGCGAGTTGGGAAATGAGAAGCTTGCAGCCAAGTATCTGGCAGAAGCGCTCAAGATAAATTCGAATTTCGATCTTTTGCAGGCCGAAACAGCCAGGATTGCATTGGAAGGCCTGCAAAAGGCGTAAATCGGTAATACGGGAACGACTGGACGCCGTGCCGGCTCGCAGATCCTGCGGCCCGGCACTTTCTTTGTCCTAAATACCTAAACTTTGATATAGTTGTCCTTCACGGAAATCTATTGTTTATTTTGCTTTATTACTGTAAGGAGCATAGATATGAGACACGAATACGACAGAGAAGATTCGAGCGTAACCACTAAATTAACCTATTTACTGATCGGCGGCGGCATCGGAGCGGTAATCGCCCTGCTGTTTGCACCCAAATCGGGCGTTGAGCTCCGCGAGGACATCGCGGACGTGACCCGTAAGGGAATTGAAAAGAGTAAGGAAACCGCCGCCCAACTGCAGGAGCGTGCCGGTGAGTACTACGAGGTCGGCCGCGAGCGAGCCAGCGAGCTTTACCAGACCGCGCAGGACAAAGCGGGTGAGTTGTCGGAAAAGGCGAAGGGAGCCGCCGCTCGTACGGCAAACCCTTTTTCCGCGGCCGTCGAAGCCGGAAAGGACGCTTACGTCGCAGAAAAACGCCGGAATGAGGCGAAGTCGATCACCGAGGGCCGTCCGTCGTACCCGGTCGAGACCAAAGAAAACAACTAGCGTATGAACTCAGGTGAGCCGCAATTCTGGATGATGATCGCGTCGATCGTTATCGCGGTCTGTTTTATCGTGATGGCTATCGCGCTGATCGCGATAGCCGTTATCGTTCGCCGCGTGGTCAAGACCGTCAGCCGTCTCGAGGAGCGGTTCGATCCGCTGATCGACAAGGTGAACGCAATGAGCGTGCAAGGTAAAGAGATATCGGTGCATTTCAACGAGATATCGGCGAACCTTTCGACGGCGACGCGTCATCTGGCGGAATCGACCGAGCTTATCAAGGAAGAAGTCGCCGAGCTGAAACAACTCGTTGGCGAAACCGCGATAACCGCTAAGGATAAAGTAGCGATGGTCAGCCAGACCATTGACCGCACGCACATGCAGGTGACGAACACGACAGAGTTTGTCCAGGCAAAGATCGTCGAGCCCGCCCGCGAGATCGCCGCTGTGATGGCAGGTGTCAAGAAAGCGCTTGAAGTACTCTTTGCACCGGCGCCAAAGCCGATCGATCGGGCCTATCTCGAAGACGAGTTGTTTATCGGATAGGCGATCCGACGAATTACAAGAAAGAGAGGCTGTCTGAAAAGGCAGCCTTTTCTCGTTGAATCGCCTCGCGCTTACGTGCCATCGGTTTTATCCGAAAATAATCGTACCGAAGGTGCGGCAAGACCATAGCCAGACGTGAAACGTCTGGGGCGCGAGACAAATACTGTCGCACTGAAGGTGCTACAGACGACCTTTCTGCCGCACCTTCAGTGCGGACACATTCTCGTTCGATTAACCAGACGTTTCACATCTGGCTATGGT
>JBKKAS010000024.1:0-4657 GCA_046714595.1 Pyrinomonadaceae bacterium
ATTGCGGATTGCGGATTGCGGATTGCGGATTTTTCCCCCAAAGCGCCCGCTGATCGATCGGACAAGGTAATTTCAGATAGACCTGATGGAGATTCAAAATCCGCAATCCGCAATCCGCGATCCGCAATCCGAAAGTTCGATCTTGCCGAGCTTTGGCGACATCACACCGGCCTTGGATTTATCTTTGCGATGTGGATGACGCGTGCCGAAAAGCCGCCCGTCGACTTTGCTGCGGCGCGCGACGAAGGCCTGGGCCGCATCGACGAGATCGTTTCGAATTACGTGCCCGATATCAAATTCGGTCCTGCCGAGCTTCGGACCTACCTCTCGGAAAATATTTCCTATTCCGTCGACGACGAACTACAGCGTGGAATGGAGCTCTATTTTGAGCTTGCCAAAAGACACGGCCTGTGCGAAAACATTCGCAAGCTGAAATACACGGACTAGTTTTTTTGGAGGATCATGAAGGATCTTTTCTTGCTTCTGCTTCAACTGATCGGCGGCGTTTGTCTTTTGGGATTTGTTCTTTCTATCGTGGGTATTCTCTGGGGCGGGCCGATGCGTCTGAAAGGTGCCGAGGTGCCGGACGATTGGCGGGCAGCGGTATCGTTTCTTGTCGCGGGAGCGGTCTGCTTCGGAATCGTCTACCTGATCGATCGCAAAAAGACGCCCGCGAATCAGAACAATCCTGACTGAAACAGGATCAGCCAACCAGCGACGATCCCAAAGATCACCAGCCCGAGGTCGTTCATTTCAAATTGTCCTTCTTGCCTTTCCATCACTTTCCCCTTCGCAAGGAGCGTTCCTTAAGCCTTTAACGCGAAATTGACGCGAGATTCGCATCACTTTTGCGCGCTAACCATTCAAAACGCATCAATTCCCATCAGGCACAACCCGAATTGACCGGTTAGAAGGTGGGCCGTTTTAGTTCACCTTGAAGTTGGTCGTGAATGACCTTACCTTCATTTTTTTTGAGATGTTCGATAAAGATGAGGGCGGTGTGTATGCGGCGGTCGATATCTTTGACCTTCCCGATAAAGTACAGTATCGAGCGTTGTTTGCCGGGCGTCAGCGAGTGAAAAACTCGATCACCGTCAGTGTCCTGGTTCAAAACTTCCTTCAATTCTTCCGGCATCGGCAGGCCGTATTTGCTGTCGTCGTTCGCCAGTTCAACGGTGATCTTATCGCCCGTGCCGATCTTAAGTTTGTCCCTTTTCACTTTATTTACAACTATGACGAAGTCCCCGTCCGACGGCAGCAGGGCGCACTGGAAGCTCTCGATGCCGTTGATCGTGCAGACCACACGACGAGAACCGTCCTTCTTCTCGAACTTCTCACCGACCTTCGCCTTGACGGGAATGAAATGCCAGCCCGATTCATATCCCGGTGATCGGATCAGGGCAGTTTTGAATTTGATCGGCTTCATACTTAAAGCTCCCCTCCTGTCTTAGGAGGGGTGCCGACGCTTCGTCGGCGGGGTGGTGCTTTGCGTCCTTTGCGTGAAATGGTTTTTTCTCACGCAAAGCTCGCAGAACCCGCCAAGGAAAGCAAACTTTGCTAGAATTATAAACGAATGGACACCGATATCCAGCCGATCTTGGACAAGGCTCTTGCCGGCGAAAGGCTCACATGCGAAGAATGCACAGCGCTGCTTGAGTCGAACGATTTTGTCCGCGTCGGGCTTGCCGCCCACGAGATCCGGATGCGGCACAACCCGACCGATGTCGTCACGTACATCATCGATCGCAACATAAATTACACGAACGTCTGCAACGTCGTCTGCACATTCTGCGCATTCTATCGCCGGCCCGGTAAGCCTGACACATACGTTCATTCGATCGAAGAGATCGAGAAGCGGATCGACGAGACCATCGAGCTCGGCGGTACGGGCGTGCTGATGCAGGGAGGTCTGCATCCGGATTTTAATATTGAGTGGTACGAAGACTTGCTGCGAACGCTGCACGCGAAGTATCCGGGTTTTCAATTACATTGCTTCTCACCGCCAGAGATTCATAACATTCATCTCATCAGCAAGCTCGACTACGTGACCGTGATGAAGCGCCTCAAAGATGCCGGATTGAATTCGCTTCCCGGCGGCGGCGGCGAGATCCTGGACGATGAAGTTCGCAAGCGCGTCTCGACGAAATGCAATACCCAGGAATGGCTCGACGTCATGCGGGCCGTTCACAAGGTAGGCCTTCGCTCGACCGCAACGATGATGTTCGGCATCGGAGATAAGATCGAGCATCGCGTCCGACATCTGCAGCGCGTCCGCGACGTGCAGGATGAAACGGGCGGGTTCACAGCATTCATCCCGTGGACATTTCAACGCGAGAACACCGCTCTCGGCCGAAAGATCACCGAAGAACCGACGGGCATCGATTACCTGCAGATGGTCGCCGTCTCGCGTTTGTTTCTCGACAACGTTCAGCACATCCAGGCCTCGTGGTTAACTCAGGGCTTGAAGCTTGGGCAGGCATCGCTCCGCTTCGGTGCCGACGACATGGGCTCGATCATGATCGAGGAAAACGTCGTCTCCGCCGCCGGTGCTCACGTCGAGGCGAATGAACGCGACCTCCGCTATCAGATTCGCGAAGCGGGGTTCATCCCGCAACAGCGCGACATCCTCTATAACTACGTCAACCGCGACGGCATTGACGATCTCGACAAGAGTGATTCCTTGAAGCTCAAACAGTTGAGTGTTGCGTTTGCGGATTAAGAACGCGAATTGTGCTTCACGAGCCGCATAGCGAGTTAGACAAATGATTGCATCGCCGTGATTATGATTTTCGGGTTATCAGAGTTCCATTGCGAGTTGGTCGCCGACGGCGACAAACCTATAAAGCCTAGGGTGGAATGAGCGAAGCGAATGGAACCCTAGGTTACGAATCCATATCGATCCGACGCTGAAGGCGTCGAACAAATGCGCGAATGTTGCTCGCCTTCAGCGAGCGAAATCGTATCCACTTACTCCTAGGGTTACGCTCGTTTTACTCGCTCACCCTAGGCTTTAATGTTGGTCGCCTCTGGCGACAAGAACAATTAGACATCTGTGCCCGCAGTTTCATTGCGAGACGGTCGCCAAAGGCGGCAGACCTATAAAGCCCAGGGTGGAATGAGCGAAGCGAATGGAACCCTAGGTCTAGCACCCGACGGGATCCGACGCTGAAGGCGTCGAACAAAAAACATGATCTCTCTAGCGACACGTTTCATCCTCGGCCAGTTATGCCTCGTCCTGATAGTTGGAGGAATCGCGGCGGGTCAGCATAGGCGGGAGGACCAGCCTCTCACAGACGAACTGTACGCACTTGTTGATAAGCGCAGTGAGCTAATCAAGCGGTCGATTGCGAAGTCCAGGAGCGAATGGGCTGGAACGTACGCCGCGGGCGACCACCATCCGACGATATTCATGTGGACACCAGAGGAGGGTTTTCTCGTCACTTCCAGCATTCATACGTTCTCTCCTTCATGGGTCAACTCCGGCGAAGTTTCGATAAACGGCTCTCTGCTCTCAATCCGACCTGTTCTTACCAAAGACAACAACTATGCGCACGCAATCGACACCGAGTTCAGAATGGTGAAATGGGGCGAGCAACATTTTCTGATTCCGCCGGATGAATTAAAGAGTTTTGCATATGCGGTTCACTCACGAGCGGGGTCGGAAATCGTCCACTACTTCTTTAGATGGGAAGATCGTGACAAACTGCGACGAGGGCTTCTCGACCTGCCGCCCGAATATACGAAATACCTGAACATGGCGCCGATAGCCGCACGAATAACTGCGGTGGGACCGGAAGAGGGTCCATCTCAAGTGGTGACGCTATCAGTCGGACGGCGAAATAATGTGATTGAAGGCATGATTTTTTACTTCTCGCCACGGAAAGGAGCGCAGTTCAGTATCCGAGTGACCGAAGTGTCGGAGACTAACTCCAAGGGTGATGTCTGGTCCAGGGCGACGACAGGGTCAGGCGAGGCTATCCGAATCCGGCCAGGTCTCGGGTTGACCAGTAGGATTCCGAAAGGTTTCGTCGAACCGGGTTAGTGTTACCACCACGGCATTCGGCCACGCCTCCTCCAGAAAGGGAGCTTTTCGCAACTTTCCGATTTTTCTGCGCTGATGCTAGACTTTTCCCGCTTCCGAGAATGAACAAGACAAAACAAAACAGACTCGAATTCCTGAAATCGAGCGCGGCCGGATTGGCAACGGTCGCGTTATTCGGCAATGCTAAAGGCATGACGTTGGATGATCCGTTTCCCGAGCTTGTCGAGATCACGATCCCGCAGCTGCAGGCGAAGATGAAGTCGGGAAAATTGACGGCGCGGCGACTGGCCGAAATGTATCTCGAGCGGATCAAACAGATCGATCCGAAAACAAGATCCGTGATCGAGATTAATCCGCAAGCGCTCGCGATCGCGGATCAGATGCACAAGGAACGAAAGCGCCGAAAAGTGCGTTCGATGCTTCACGGAATTCCGATCCTAATAAAAGACAACATCGACACCGCGGACCGGATGCTCACGACGGCGGGCTCGCTCGCTCTTGTTGATGCACCGGTGCCGAAGGAAGACGCGTTCGTTGTCCAGCGGCTGCGAAAGGCGGGTGCAGTGATCATCGGCAAAACCAACTTGAGTGAATGGGCAAATTTTCGTGGCAACA
>JBKKAS010000025.1:0-2426 GCA_046714595.1 Pyrinomonadaceae bacterium
GTCAAAAACGACCGCACCATCCCGACGCCGTCTTCGATTTGCGGATAGTTCCCGTAATGCCGCCGCGACGGAATCTCAACGCCGCCCTTGATATAGATCTCATCTCCGAGAAACGCGAATGTCGTCCCCAATGTCAGGCGAAATTCCTTTTGAAGTTTTTCAACATGCTCGATCGTCCGCCGGCAGAACTCGGGCGTGACGCGGGTGAGTCTGTCGTCTGTGTTGTAACGTGTCAGGGCAACCGGCACGACCGCGGTGCTGACAACCTTGGGATAATGTCCTGCCAGATCGCGGAGAGTCTTTTCGAGTATCGCACCGTCGTTGATATCCGGGCACAGCACAACCTGAGCATGCAGCTCTATATCATTGTCGAGCAGGCGCTTTAGTTTGTCGTCGATGTCGGCGCGTTTCTCATCAACGCCGAGAAGATAAGCCCGCGTTTTAAGATCGGTCGCGTGGACCGATACGTATTGCGGCGAGAGACGCTGCTCGACGATGCGGTTCATCTCGTCCTCGGTTATCGAGCTCAGCGTGGTGTAGTTGCCGTAAAGAAACGAAAGACGAATGTCTTCGTCGCGGACGAAAAGCGACGGGCGAGCGTCTTCCGGATTCCCCTTGCAGAAGCAAAAGATACATTCGTTTGCACATTGCCGCGGGACGATCTGCTCAAACATCAGACCGAAGTCCTCACCTTCGTCGCGGTCGAATTCGATCTCTATCGTCTCGCCGCTCGGCTTTTTTACCTTGAATGTGAGTTCGGTTTCCCCTGCGGTTTGAAATCGAAAGTCGAGGTAATCGCGCACCGCACGCCCGTTGACCCGGATGATCCGGTCATGCGGCGCGAGCTCGAGTTCCTCAGCCACGCTGCCGGGCGAAACTTCGGTGATGATCACGCCGGGGCGGCGAAGTTGTGTGACTGCAGGTGTGACGGCGAATTCGTACATCTCGAAAGGTACTTAGTTTATGTTGCGGACGGAGAAGATGGCAAACAAAGTGTCTTTTGGCCAGGAATACTTGAACGCGAATTGGGCGGATCAGGCAGATTACTCGGATCTGAAATCCTAAAAAGGAATTTTCTGATACGCAACAATCCGCTAAATCCGCCCAATCCGCGTTCAAAAAGGCGTAAATACTAGGCTGCGGCCGCTTTAAGATCGATCAAACTTTCAAGCGGCGTGTACTCGAGATTCTGCGATGTCGCGACGGCTTCGTACGTCAGTTTGCCGGCATATGTATTTACGCCTTCGCGGAGACCGTCGTCGTCCCGTATCGCCGCTTCGAACCCCTTGTTAGCAAGATCGAGTGCATACGGCAATGTCGCATTCGTCAACGCGAACGTCGATGTACGCGGAACCGCCCCCGGCATATTAGCAACGCAATAATGCAAAACGCCCTCTTCGTAATATGTCGGGTTCGAATGCGTCGTCGCATGCGTCGTCTCGAAACATCCGCCCTGATCGACAGCGACGTCCACCAGTACCGCTCCGTTCGGGATCAGCTTCAGCATGTCGCGGGTAACGAGTTTCGGAGCTGCGGCTCCGACTACGAGGACCGCACCGATCACGAAATCGGCATGCGAGATCGCTTCTTCGATCGCGTAACGCGATGACGCAAGTGTCTGAACCTTGGAAAGGAATATATCGTCGAGCTGCCGCAGGCGATCAAGATTACGGTCGATGATCGTGACTTTTGCACCGAGGCCGACGGCCATCTTCGCGGCCTCGGTTCCGACGATACCGCCGCCGATGATCACGACGTTCGCCGCCGGAACGCCCGGTACTCCGCCGAGCAAAATCCCACGTCCACCGTTCATCTTCTCGAGATACGTCGCTCCGACCTGTACCGACATCCGTCCCGCGACTTCGGACATCGGCGTCAGAAGCGGCAGGCGTCCCTGCTTGTCGGTGATCGTCTCATACGCGACGCCGGTAACTTTCCGCTCCAGCAGCTGCTTCGTTAGTTCTAGTTCCGGTGCAAGGTGGAGGTAAGTGAACAGCAGCTGATTCTCGCGCATGCGCGGATATTCGGGCGCGATCGGTTCTTTGACCTTCACGATCATGTCACCGGTTTGCCAAATATCATCAGCCGTTTCAAGCAGCTTCCCGCCGGCCTTTACATATTGCTCATCGGTAAATCCCGAGCCTTCACCGGCAGTTTTCTGAACATAAACATCGTGGCCGGCATGTGCCAGCGCCTGGACACCTGCGGGCGTCAACCCGACTCGGTATTCGTTATCCTTGATCTCCTTCGGCAGACCGATCTTCATAAAAATTAGCTCCGTTAAATTAATTTGTTATCAGAAATGGCTATAACCAGGATTTTACGTCTTTTTTTCGAATTTTCTAAGCGGCCGGATGTTTTGCTTACAAACCAATATTGCTGCGCTGCTCCTATGCGTCGAGCGGACGCGACGCGAACGGTTATTG
>JBKKAS010000026.1:0-5058 GCA_046714595.1 Pyrinomonadaceae bacterium
TCTTCACGACCTTAGCGAGCTTTTCATGGTCCGAAACCGTCGGGCATCCAAAAAAGAATGGAATATGCTCGGGAGATTTGTACAAGACATGCGGACCCGTTTCATCGTCGAAACCGTAAAGTGAAACCAAGTCAGAGAACGTATCCGGAAATGCTGCAAGAAACGCGCTGCAGTTTTTTTCATCGTAGAACTTCGTTAGCTCTCGAGCCTTGAGTTCGAGGTCGGTCTGAACGGCTGCCCCCGTAGAGGGTTCAGTTGTCGTCGGGCTTTCCGCATGCATGACCGCAGGACTACCGGGTTCGGTTGTTTTTGCGCAGGCGATTAGCAAAAACGCGCAAAGGCAGATGAAGGTAAAAAGGAGCTTCTTGTTCGGTGCTTTCATTAGAGCGCAAGCTATCAGTGCACTGCCGCCGTCATTACGCGCGGCTGTGACCTCAGATGCTTGCGGCAGGCGATTTCGACAAGGCGGTCAATCTCTTCGCGTAACGGTTCTTCGTCAGCGAAGTTCGAGTTAATGATCTCCGAAACGATGAGGAACTTGGACTTTTCCAGCAGTGTCTGCTCGCGGAAGGACAGTTTCTTTTCGTGGCTGAGGAATGTCAGTTTCTTTAGAACATCCGCCGCTTCGAATACATCCCCGGATTGAAGCTGCTCGGTAAACGCGCGGGAGCGCGTTTTCCAGTCGCACGAAACCGCCTCGAAATCGGTCGAAAGTTTGCTAATAAGGGAATTGCACTGGATCGGACTGATGATGGGCCGGATTCCAACGCTTTCGGCGTTGTCCATCGGAACGAAGATTATCGAGTTATCGCTTAAGACCCTGAGCGAATAGAATTTGATCGAAGTCAGGCCCACAGTCCTTTGGCCGATCTGCTCTACAAGACAAACACCCTGGCTAGGATACGAAACCTTTTGTCCGATGCTCAGATCCATAGATGTTTTGCTCCTCGGCTCAGCCGTGAAAGAAGCCGTCTGAACGAACCCGAGACCTGTCGCGGCCGGGTCATTCAAGTTGTCATTGTGGGCTTTATTATAGCACGCTGGAACGCGCTATCGGCAAGGAAAATCGGAGCGGGATAAGACGTTAGTTTGCAGGTAGTTCAACCGTAAATGTCGTGCCGCCGCCGAGCGTCGAGGCAACCAGAACTTCTCCGCCGTGCAGTCGCGCGAGGTGTTTGACGATCGCAAGACCGAGGCCGGTCCCGCCGATCTCGCGTGTGCGGCCGCGGTCGATCCTGTAAAAGCGTTCGAAAATGCGTTGAAGATTCTCGGGCACGATACCCTCACCGGTGTCGCTTACCGTGATCACACTCTTATAGCTGCCGCCGGTTGCGGACACCGTGACGGTCCCGCCTTCGCGGTTGAATTTGATCGCATTGTCGACAAGGTTAGTTAGCATCTGTTCAAGCCGCATCGGATCAGCCCGGACGGTCACGCTTTTCTCCACTTCGTTTATCAGATCAATATGGCGGGTCGCGGCTTTTGACGACAGTGTGACAAAGATCTCGTCAATTATGTGCGACAGGCCGATGTCCTTCGCGTCAAGGGAAACGTTTCCGGTCTCGATCTGTGAAAGCTCGGCGATTTCCGCGATTAGTCCGTGCATCCGCTCGGCGTTTCGTCGGATGACACCCAAAAAACGACGATTGTTTTCGCCGTCGTCGATGGCACCGTCCTCAAGCGTTTCGACGTATGCAAGGATCGAGGTCAGGGGCGTGCGAAGCTCATGCGAAATATTCGAAAGAAATTCCTGCCGGACTTTCTCCAAATGTTCGATCTGAGTGATGTCGTAAAAAAACCCGATAGCATGCTGCACGCCACCCGAGTCGAGCGGTGCCACGTGGACGTCGTAGATCCGTTTTTCGGCTCCGGTGAATTCGATCTCAAGATCGTGAGTGTGATTTGACGTCAGGGCTTTCCTAAAGGCTTCATGCAGGTTGACGTCGCGAATTATCTCACTGAGGCGGCGTCCCTCCAACGCACCGACAGGACGCGCAAAGGCCTCGGCAGCGGATTCGTTGGCGGCCTGGACGCGCATAAACGGATCGACTACCAGTATGCCTGCACGCGAGGCATTCAGGATTCCCTGCACAATGCCCACCGTAGTTTCTGCGACGGTCGTTGGGCGTGCGACGAGCGGTGATTCCGTTACATTCATTTAAATCCGATGAACCGGTAGCCGACGCCGACGACGGTTTCAATGCAGCCACTGCATTCGTTCATCTTTTGGCGAAGCCGGCGGATGTGAACGTCGAGCGTCCGGGTATCGCCAAAATAGCTATAGCCCCATACATTATCGAGTAATTGCTGGCGCGTTGCTACGCGCCCTGTATTTTTAATGAGGTGTTCCAGGAGGGCAAATTCCTTCCTCGTCAGCCTCACGTTCGCGCCGTCGCAAAGCACACGCATATCGTCAAAGTCGATAACCACCCGCGGATCTTCATACTTCGGAACCGACTCTTTCTCGGCTCGTCGAAGCACGGCTCTGACGCGAGCGACCACTTCCTTAACGGAAAACGGCTTAACGATGTAGTCATCGGCACCTATCTCCAACCCGGCTATCTTTTCTGCTTCGGCCGCTTTCGCGGTCAGCATGATGATCGGAGTGTTTTCGGTCAACGGCTCGCGACGAAGACGACGGCAAAGCTCCATCCCGCTCATGCCGGGAAGCATGATGTCCAAAAGGATCAATGACGGCGAGGTTTTCCCATCCAGAGCTATACGCAATCCCTTTTCGCCCGACTCGGCGATCGTGGGCCGGAAACCTTCGCGTTTTAGATTGTAATGAAGCCCTTCGGCGATGTCAGGGTCGTCTTCGACGATGAGGATAGTTTGCTGCATAAACTTTGTCCGCTTGCCGACAGTGTGGAGCAGCGAACTTAATCGCGTATTAACGAAGAGTTACAAAAAAGTTAAATCGTCATCTACGCCACACAATGCTAACTTCCTTTTTCGAACATTCTTATCTCATCCTTGGGTCTGATCACTCGCCTCAGTGTTCCCCTTTCCGGGTCGATCTCTCCCCAGCCGGCGACATCGAGATCGATGACCGCGAGAGCGGCCGTAGGCATTGACTCGAGTCTTCCCGTCAGAAGGCGAATAAACCCCTCAATACCGGGATTATGTCCGACGAGCATCGCGGATTCGAAACTGTCCTCGATCGCCGCCGCAACTTTCCGCAGGGTCTGCGGACTGGCTTCGTAAATGCGCTCGTCATGCCTTATATCGCTATGCAGTCCGGCAGCTTCTTTGAGGAGAATTGCCGTTTCCATGGCACGGACCGCGGGGGACGAGATTATCAGGCCCGGTGCAAGATCATAGCGCGCCATCGTCTCGCCCATGAACGGCGCGGTCGTCTTACCGCGATCGTTCAACGGACGGTCAAAGTCCGCGAGATCAGAATCTTCCCAACTCGATTTGGCGTGTCTTAGCAAATAGAGTGTTTTCATTTTTTGCGAAATGAGACGCGCCGAATGCGCGGTATGGCTTCATTTTGAAATTCGTGCGGCTGGTTGTCAAAAAATCTATTCGATTCTCGCGTTTTTATTTGGAATATTGGCTGCGTGTTGAAGTAGTCTTTATGTATGAGGCATTACCGTGAAAAATTGCTCCGGGAACTTATCGCCAAAGAAATCGAGCTAGCTGACGACCGCCTCTCGGTCGGAGCTATCACCGAGGCATTTAGCCATTTGGAACGGGCGCACGTCCTCGGGCAAGGCATTACCTTCGAACATACTCGAGTTCACTGGCGAATGCTCAAGATTGGCTGGCAGGCTAAGCACTGGCGAGAGATATTCGGGCAATTGATTCGAATCGTCGGAGCTGCGACAAAAACACCATTCGGAATCTATCCTTCAGGTAACACCGGGGGCTCGGATGTCTGGTTCTTTAAGCGGATGCCGATTCCCGACGACTTGCAGAAAATGTTGAAATAAGGCGAGAATGGTTGTTCGTGAAAATCTTCTGTTTCAGTTTCATCCTGTATTTTGGCTTTCTCCTGACACAGCCGTGCCAAGATATTGTTTCGGTCGCGGAGAGTTCAGCGTTAAGGAATGTACCGGCTCCGCAGCGCAACACTGATCCTCAATCCGACTCCCAAGATGAATGTTCGCCGCTTTGTATTTGTTCCTGCTGCAGCCTCGTGGTTGCTTACCATTCATCGGAAGTTTCGACCGAAACCGGAGAATTGAACGTTGAGGCCCGCGCCAAATCACCGGCCGAATATAAAAACCCCGACACCGCCGCATACAAAGACTCCATTTGGCAACCGCCAAAAGCTTAACTATTCAATATAACTGCGCCTTTTTACGCTTTTTCTAGAAATAGGAAAAGTTTTGTATCGCATTAAGTTCGTTGAATGTTAGGAGTTTATGTACAGAGTGTTTTTGTTTCTGGCCGTTGTAATGACGGTTCCAGCAGTATTCGGTCAGACGGGCGAATCGCCGCAATACTACAGTCAAACTGACGGGCTTTCCCTAAGAGAGATCGTCAAACGAGCTTTTGAAACAAATGGCGAGATAAAGATCGCGCGTTTGGAAGTCGAAAAGGCGAAGGCTCGGTTGACTCAAGCGGGGCTTCGGCCAAACCCGACTTTGGAAATTGAGCAGACCAGCGGCAGGCTCGTCGGATCACCCGGGGACGGAGAGCTCAGCGTCGGTTTCTCAGTTCCGATCGATCTTTATGGCCAACGTGGCCGGCGGATCGATCTTGCTAAGGCAGAGATCACGTTGAAGGAGGCCGAGCTTGTCGCCCGCCAACGCGAGTTGTCGGGTCAGGTCTTTACCAATTACGCCGAAACGTTGGCCGCACTCCGTGAAATTCAGATAATCGACGAGCTTCTTGGTCTTGATACGGAGACCGTGAAGTTCGTCCAGATCCGCGTTAACGAAGGCGAGACGCCGCCGTTGGAATTGAGCCTCTTGCAAACTGAGGTCGAACGCCTGAGGTCGCGGCGGCAACTCGCCGATGGAAAGCTGCAGGCCTCGATGGCAAAGCTGAAATTCTACGCAGGTGTGCCGTATGAACAAGCTCTCAGACTTCGCGAGGAAATCTCCACTG
>JBKKAS010000027.1:0-40648 GCA_046714595.1 Pyrinomonadaceae bacterium
CAGCACTTTGCCCGAACCGGATGCCGGGTTCGCCGAATTTCATCGACGCGATGATCGTCACGAATCCGAATAATCACGAGTTATCGGCAAAGACATTGTTGGCTTATCCGGGGTCGACGACTTCGAACATCCCGGCCTGCGCGGGCTGCACCGGAACAGCCATCACGACCTACGCAACGAATGCGCTGAATCAGGCTCTGGATAATATATACAACCACCCGAACGTCGCGCCGTTTGTCAGCAAGTTTTTGATTCAGCAGTTCGTGACCGGTGATCCGACACCGGCATACGTCGGCCGGATCGCGACGGTCTTTAACGCCAACCGAACGAATCCTGCTCAGATGAAGGAAGTGGTTAAGGCTATCCTGCTCGACCCAGAGGCCCGTGGCGATTTCAAGACTGAACCGCGCTACGGAAAGCTGCGAGAGCCGGTAATGCTTTTAGCGAACATCGCCCGGCATTTCGATGCAAGATCGGCCGACCGTTCCGCGTTGAGCGACGGCGTGGTTACAACTGAAACCAGCGCGATTGGACAGATCGCATTTATGTCGCCGTCGGTCTTCAATTTCTACGCGCCGGATTACATCGTCCCGGGCACCACGCTGAACGGACCCGAGTTTGGGCTTTACACGACAGGGACGGCCGTGTCGCGAGTTAATTTCATCAACACGCTCGTTTTTAATCGCATCGAGCCGAATGTGGAACGACGTGTGACGCTCGGCACTTCGATCAGCCTGGCCGAGATGCAGGCGCACGCTGAAGCCGGTCCGTCCGGGGACCAGTTGATGGATGCCCTGAATTTGAAAATGATGCACGGCGCGATGACGTCGCAGATGCGAAGCACGATCCAGAATGCGGTGTTGACCGTACCGGCATCAGATCCGTTGCTTCGCGCAAAACGGGCCGTTTATTTGGTAGCGACATCGTCGCAATATCAGGTACAGAGGTAGATTGTTATCACGCGAGTATGAAACAAAACAGACGGGAGTTTTTAGTTAGATCGGGTTCCGCCTTGAGCATGACCGCGCTTGCTTCGCAGTTCCGCCATTTCGGTTTGATGAGCGCGATGGCGCAGAAGCCGGATGAACCTGGCAGTTCAAGCGTGCCTAGCGATTACCGCGCTCTGGTGTGCATTTTTATGCTCGGCGGCAACGACGGAAATAACAGCGTTATCCCGCTTCACTCGGATGCAAATGTTAGCGGTTACGCGGCGTATCACGCATTACGAAACGTGTACGGGCTGGCGATACCGCAAAACGTCCTTTTGCCGTTCAACGTGCCGCGAATGAACAATCTGGTTTACGGGATACATCCGGCGTTTGGCGTGGGACCTAACAGCCGCGGGATCTACGAGCTTTGGGGTCAGAACAAGATGGCGGTCGTAATGAACGTCGGAACGCTCGCGAAGCCGACAACGAAGGCCCAGATGTACGACTTCACACATCCCAAGCCGTACAATCTCTATTCGCATTCGGACCAGGCAGCGCAGCATCAAACGGGCCGCAGCGACAAACAAATATTTTCAGGATGGGGTGGCCGGCTTTCCGATCAACGAACGGCGCCCGACAACCCCGGGGCGCTTATTCCGATGATCACGTCCATCGCCGGTGCCCAGCTTTTTACCGCTGGTCAGACGACGCTTCCGCTTGCGATCGTCGGAGCGCCGACCGGGCTCAACCTGGTTTTGAATCCGCAAGGCTACGATTCGACGCCAGATTCGCAAGCCCAGCTCGCAGCATTCAACGCTTTACGCTCGCAGGATCTCAGCACCGAAATTATCGCGGCCGCAAGTCACGTAACCGATCAGGCAATAACGGCCAACAATAGTTTGCAAACCTTTCAGGAGGTGACGGTACCGTTTCCGCCATCGAATATCGGCAATCAACTCAAGCAGGTCGCGCGTCTCATCAAGAAGCGAAATGATGTCAACGTAAAGCGCCAGATATTCTTCTGTGAGATCGGCGGGTTTGACACTCACACTCAGCAGCTTCCGAATCAGAATATTCTGATCTCGCAGATGAGCCAGGCGATGCGTTCGTTTTACGATGAAATGGTCGTCCAGGGTTTGGAGGACAAGGTCACCCAGTTCACGATGTCGGATTTTTCAAGAACGATGAACCCGGCGGGCAGCGGGGCCGGAGTCGGTTCGGACCACGCCTGGGGAAATTACCATTTCGTAGTTGGCGGCGGCATCACGGGAGCAAATTTTTACGGCCTCAACGCCTCGAACGGAACACCGTTTCCGGTGCTCGCGCTCGCGGGTCCCGACGATGCAGAGATCGGCTCGGGTGCGCGCGGCCGCTGGATCCCGACCGCGTCCGTCGAACAATACGCGGCGACTCTCGCCCGCTGGTTCGGTCTGCCGGATGCAAATCTCCCCGACGTATTTCCGAATATCGTGAACTTTTCCAACACTAATCTGGGATTTATGGGGCCGGCTTAAGGAGAAGGGGAGAACGGGAGACGGAAGACCGGAGACCGGAGACGGGAACGCCTGAATATCCGGTACTACCGTCCGGTCGCAAGGGACGACGGCATGACTGATCTCTCCCCGTCTCACCGTCTCCCCTTCTCCCCTTCTCACTCTCGCTTAGCGAGGCTCGCGATCGCTTCCGCCAACTCATCGATGTCGACCGGTTTTGCTAAGTGTACTTGAAACCCCGCTGAGATCGCGTTTTCGCTGTCCTCGTCCCGCGCCATCGCGGTCAGTGCGATAGCCGGGATATCGAAGCCTTGCTCAGGTTCGAGAGCGCGCACCTTCCGGATAAGAGAATAGCCGTCTTCGCCCGGCATATTGATGTCTGTGAGTAAGATGTCCGGCCGCCAGTCGCGAAGAGTTTGCATCGCGTCGGCGACGCACGACGAGGTCTTAACTTCGGCTCCGGACATTTCCAACGAAAACCGCAGAAGGTTGCAGGCGTCATTGTCGTCGTCGACTATCGAGATCCGTAATCCATTAAGTTTCCGGTCTAATGCCGTAACTGAACGATGACCGTTCAACCGTTTCGTAACTGCATTCCCCTCGCTTACTACGGCCAGGGTGATCGGCAATAGGATCGAAAAGACCGCACCCATCCCGTGGCCGTCACTCGCAACAGACACTTGTCCGCCGTGAAGCTCGGCCAGATGGCGGACGATAGCCAGTCCGAGTCCAACGCCGTGATGCGTTCTGGTGCTGGAACTGTCGGCCTGCCGAAACCGGTCAAACACGAGCGGTAAAAAATCGGACCCTATCCCGCTGCCCGTATCCCGGACGACGATTTGAACACTGTTGCCGACACGTTCGTACGCAACCTCGACCTTACCCTCATCCGGCGTGAACTTCACCGCATTGGTCAGCAAGTTCCATATCATCTGCTGCAGACGTTGCGGGTCGCATGTGATGGTCGAGACATCCGATTCAAACCGGGTTTCGAAGGAGATCGATTTTGCCTCGGCCGCAGGTCGGACAACATCGATCGCCGCGAGGATGGTCCGAGTGACGTCGGTCGGCGAAAGATTTAAATGCAGATTTCCGGTTATAAGTCGCGATGTGTCGAGCAGGTCGTCAATTAGTTGTGACTGGGATCGCGCGTTCCGGTAGATCGTGTCGAGCGCATTGCGCTGCTCATCCGGGTTCAACTTCCCGGTGTTAAGTATCTGGCCCCAGCCCAGTATCGAATTGAGCGGGGTGCGAAGCTCGTGCGATACGGTGGCGAGAAATTCGTCTTTCAGGCGGCTTGCCGTTTCTGCCTGCTGGCGAAGAGATTTTTCGCGAACCAATAGGCCTTCCCGTTCGGCCTCGATCCGCTTTCTTTGGACAAATTGTCCTATCTCGCTCCCGATCGCCTCAAGCATGTTTATCAAACTCGTATCGTTCAACAGGGGGAAGCGCGTAAAGAACTCGATCACACCATAGAAATCGTCCGCGATCTTGATCGGAAATCCGACCGCGTTATTCAAACCTGCCGCCTTTGCGAACTTTGCCCGAGGAAATTTTTTTCCTTGATACGCCTCGGCCAGCGAAATCGGACGATTCATCTCCCAGACATGTCCGGGGAGCCCGATGCCTCGCGGAAAGTTTTGCGTCAGGCTTGCCTCCCGCATTCGATACAGAGCTTGTGTGGTCTCGGACATCTCAATGTACTTGCAAGTCAATTCAGTGCCCATGTCGTTGAGCAGCCATAAGGCGCTGATGCCGGCACCCATATGATCGCAAAATGAGCGAAGGATCTCGGGCGCGGCAGTCTCCAGGCTGTCCGCATAGGCGACCGTGCGAGTGATCGAATGCTCGATCGCCAGCCGGGCTTCCGACTCTTTTCTTACGTCGAGCTCGCCTGCGAGTCTTTTATTTGCCTCTTCAAGCTCCGATGTTCTGACACCGACGCGCTCCTCCAGATCGAGATTTGCCAAGTCAAGATCGACGTTGGCTTGTTCCAGCAGTCTCGACTGCCGGAGTATCTCCTGATTCAGTCGAAAAAGTTTTGTAAAGAAACGAACCTTGGATTTAAGAATCTCCGGGGTGAAGGGCTTGGTCAGATAATCTACAGCACCGAGCGCGTAACCTTTGAATACGTACTGCTCATCGACACTAGTCGCCGAGACGAATATTATCGGCGTGTGCTGAGTTCGTTCGCGTTCGCGGATAAGCTCGGCCAACTCGAAGCCGTTAAGCCCCGGCATCTGGACGTCAAGCAGGATGAGGGCAACATCCTCAACCAGCAAAAACTTGAGCGCCTCGCGGGCCGATGCCGCACAGACGAGGTTCTGGTTGAGATCCGCGAGGATCGTCTCCATCACCAAAAGATTCTCGGGTCTGTCGTCGACAAGGAGGACGTTTACGGGCGCCTCTGCCGACGTTCTTTCCGATTCTTGCAACATTCTCTTCCCTCTAGTTCTTTCGAGTTTTAATTGTCGAGCCAGATCCGAAGCAGCGACATGAGCTGTTCTGTTTCAACCGGCTTGGTTATATAGTCTGATGCCCCTGCTTCCAGACATTTCTGCCGGTCGCCCTTCATGGCCTTCGCCGTTACCGCGATGATGGGCACTGACTTGAATTTTCCTATCTTTCGTATCGCCTGCATCGCTTCGAATCCGTCCATCCCCGGCATCATGATGTCCATCAGCACGCCGTTAATACCCGGAGTCTTCTGCAGCATCTCGATACCGTCTCTACCGTTCTCAGCGTACACGACCTGCATCTGCTGACGCTCGAGTGCACTGGTCAGAGCAAAGATGTTGCGGATGTCGTCGTCGACGATGAGGACCTTTTTACCCTCGAGCCGCGGGTCGGTGACGTTCACATGCTTCACCATGTTCTTTTGCGCGTCCGTGAGGTCGGCTAGATCACGATGGAGAAAGAGCGCCGTCGCGTCGATCAGGCGCTCGATCGAGTCGGCGTCCTTGATGATGATCGTCTCGGCCAGCTTCTTGATGCGGGACGTTTCACGTTTCGAAAGGTCTTTGCCGGTGTGAACGATAACCGGAATTTCAGGATCGCCGGAAAGCTCCTTGATCTTTCCGATCAGATCGCTCCATTCGACATCGGGCAACATGAGATCGACGATCGCGCAGTCAAAGCGTTCAGCGTTGAGAGCGTTCAGCGCCTCGTCGCCGGTTCCGACCGCGGTGATCGAAAGGTCTTTGCCCAAGAGCAATTCTGACATACTAGCGCGAAGTGTCTCATCGTCCTCGACAAGCAGCAGTTTCTTCACCGGCCGTTCGGCAAAGCTCTTCAGTTGCTGAATGCCGTCGACCAGCCTTTCCCGGTTGGTCGGTTTCGTCTGGTAGCCGAAAGCTCCAAGCCGCAGAACCCGTTTCATGTCCTCGATAAGCGAAATTATCTGGACCGGAATATGGCGCGTCGACGGATCATGTTTCAGACGATCGAGCACTGCATAGCCGTGCATGCCCGGCAGCGTCAGATCGAGCGTGATCGCATTCGGCCGGTACTTACGGGCGGTCATCAACGCGTCTTCGCCGTGCTGCGAGACGAGACATTTGAACCCGGCTTCGTGGGCAATGTCGATCAGGATACGCGCGAACACCGCGTCGTCCTCGATGATAAGAATGACGCTATCACCAGCTTGTAGATGTGAACGGTCGTCGCTGATGATTATCTGCACACGCGGTGGCGACTCTTCATCGATTGGCCGGGCAAGCGAGATCAGCCTCGGCTTCGACGGGACGTCTCCTTCGATCAGCCCCTCCTCCGCATTCTCTTCCTGCGGATTCAACGAAACCGTGTCGTAACTCTCAGGCAGGTAAAACGTGAAAGTGCTTCCGCTGCCGGGCCGGCTTTCAAGTGTGATCTCGCCGCCAAGCAGACGCGCGATCTCGCGGCTGATCGAAAGACCGAGCCCGGTCCCGCCGTACTTACGGCTCGTCGTACCGTCCTCTTGTTGGAACGCCTCGAAAATGAGCTGCTGTTTATCTTCCGAGATTCCGATGCCAGTATCACGGACGCGGAAGGCGATCACCGATGACGCACGATTGAGACTGTTGTTGTCGTAGCTCCAACCGCTGTCCGCAACGTCGACCTCGACCGTCACCTGTCCCTGCTGCGTGAATTTGAACGCGTTCGACAAAAGATTCTTCAGAACTTGTCGCAGGCGCTTGGCGTCTGTCTGTAAGCTCTGCGGCAGGCGCTCGTTCAGATCGATGATCAACTGCAGACCCTTGTCATTCGCGATCTGGCTGAAGGTTCGTTCCGTGTCAGCCCGCAGATCGCTGAACATTACTTCGCCGATCTCGACCCCCATCGCTCCGGATTCGATCTTCGTCAGATCAAGAATTTCATTGATCAGGGCAAGCAGGTCGGCACCGGACGAGTGGATCGTCTCGGCGAACTCTACCTGCTTTTCGTTCAGATTCGTATCCGCATTGTCCGACAGCATCTTGGACAGGATCAGCATCGAGTTCAGCGGCGTGCGAAGCTCGTGCGACATGTTCGCGAGAAACTCGGATTTATACTTCGAATTTAGTGCGAGCTGTTTCGCCTTATCTTCGAGCGCCGTGCGGGCGAGTTCGATCTGACGATTCTTCTGTTCCACCTCGCTCTTCTGTTCTGACAGAAGCTTGGCCTTTTCTTCAAGCTCCTGGTTCGTCTGCTGCAGCTCTTCCTGCTGCTGCTTGAGGAGCTCTTCGGATGTCTGCAGCGACTGCGCCTGAAGCTCAAGGCGTCGATTCGTTTCCTGCAACTCCGCCTGTCCGAGCTGCAGTTCCTGAGCAAGCGACTGCGACTGTTTGAGCAGCTCCTCAGTTCTCATGTTCGCCTCGATCGTGTTGATAACGATACCGATCGATTCGGTCAACTGGTCGAGGAAGCCGAAGTGAATTTCGTTGAACGGCGTGAATGACGCAAGTTCGATCACAGCCTTTACCTGTCCTTCGAAAAGCACTGGCAGGACAACAATATTGGTTGGTGGGGCCTCGCCAAGTCCTGAGTTGATCTTTACGTATTCCGGCGGTGCGTTATTGATGATAATTCTCTGTTTCTCAAAAGCGCATTGCCCGACGATGCTTTCGCCAAGCCGGAATTCGTTTGCGACAGATTTGCGCTTTCTGTACGCGTAGCTGGCGAGAAGTTTGAGTACCGGCTCTTCCTGTGACGCGTCGGCGATGTAGAAGACACCGTGCTGCATCTCGACGAGCGGAGCCATTTCCGACAAGATCAGCCGAGCAACCGTGAGCAGATCACGCTGCCCTTGCAGCAAGCGGGTGAACTTTGCGAGATTTGTTTTCAGCCAATCCTGCTCGGTATTCTTCCGGGTCGTTTCGCGAAGATTGCCGATCATCTCGTTAACGTTGTCTTTGAGAAAGGCGACTTCGCCCGAAGCATCCACCGTGATCGATCGCGTAAGATCGCCCTTGGTCACGGCGGTCGCCACGTCGGCCATTGCACGCACCTGATTCGTCAGGTTTGCCGCGAGTTGGTTCACGTTGTCGGTAAGATCGCGCCACGTTCCGGATGCACCGGGTACGTTCGCCTGGCCGCCGAGCTCGCCTTCGATACCGACCTCGCGGGCAACGGTCGTCACCTGATCGGCGAATGTTGCGAGCGTGTCGATCATCGCGTTGATCGTGTCGGCAAGCTCGGCGATCTCGCCGAGAGCCTCGACCTCGAGTTTACGATTCAGGTTTCCGTTAGCGACGGCCGTCACGACGCGTGCGATACCGCGTACCTGCGTCGTAAGGTTCGACGCCATGAAGTTCACATTGTCGGTCAGATCCTTCCACGTTCCCGACACGCCCTTAACCTGCGCCTGTCCGCCGAGCTTTCCTTCGGTACCGACCTCGCGGGCAACGCGCGTCACCTCGGACGCAAACGAGTTGAGCTGATCGACCATCGTATTGATCGTGATCTTGAGCTCGAGAATTTCACCCTGCACGTCGACGGTAATCTTCTTAGAAAGGTCACCGTTCGCCACGGCCGTTGTGACCGTCGCGATGTTACGCACTTGCGACGTCAGGTTCGACGCCATAAAGTTCACGTTGTCGGTAAGATCTTTCCACGTTCCCGAAACACCACGAACGACCGCCTGTCCTCCAAGGATTCCTTCAGTACACACATCACGCGCAACGCGCGTAACTTCCGACGCGAACGACGACAGTTGGTCCACCATCGTGTTGATCGTATTCTTGAGTTCGAGAATTTCACCCTTAACGTCCACCGTGATCTTCTTCGACAAGTCGCCGTTGGCCACGGCGGTCGTCACGTCGGCGATGTTACGCACCTGCGATGTAAGGTTCGACGCCATGAAGTTCACGTTATCCGTCAGATCTTTCCATGTTCCCGATACACCTAGCACCTCGGCCTGTCCGCCAAGCTTTCCTTCCGTACCGACCTCGCGGGCCACACGCGTTACCTCCGAGGCGAACGACGACAACTGATCCACCATCGTGTTGATCGTGTCTTTCAGCTCGAGAATTTCGCCCTGCACATCCACCGTGATCTTTTTAGACAAGTCGCCGTTCGCCACGGCGGTCGTCACGGCGGCAATATTTCGCACCTGACCGGTAAGGTTCGACGCCATGAAGTTCACGTTGTCGGTAAGATCCTTCCACACACCGCCAACGCCCTTGACCTCGGCCTGGCCGCCGAGCTTTCCTTCGGTACCGACCTCGCGCGCCACACGGGTAACCTCGGATGCGAACGAATTGAGCTGATCCACCATTGTGTTCAGCGTGTCTTTAAGCTCAAGAATTTCGCCGCGCACCTGCACGGTGATCTTTTTCGACAAGTCACCGTTCGCAACGGATGTCGCGACCTCGGCGATGTTACGCACCTGCGCCGTCAGGTTGCTGGTCATGAGGTTTACGTTGTCAGTCAGATCTTTCCAGACACCGGCAACGCCCTCGACCTCGGCTTCGCCGCCGAGCTTTCCTTCGGTCCCGACCTCGCGCGCAACGCGCGTAACCTCGGACGCGAAAGAGTTGAGCTGGTCGACCATTGTGTTGAGCGTATTTTTTAGCTCAAGAATTTCTCCGCGCACATCCACCGTGATCTTTTTCGACAGATCGCCGTTTGCCACAGACGTTGCCACGTCGGCGATGTTTCTCACCTGACCGGTGAGGTTGCTAGTCATGAGATTTACGTTGTCGGTCAGGTCTTTCCACACGCCGGCAACGCCCTTAACGTCAGCCTGTCCGCCGAGCTTTCCTTCGGTTCCCACCTCACGAGCAACGCGTGTAACTTCCGATGCAAATGACGACAATTGATCCACCATCGTGTTGATGGTGTCTTTCAGTTCGAGGATCTCGCCGCGAACGTTAACGGTGATCTTTTTCGAGAGGTCGCCATTCGCCACGGCGGTCGTAACTTCAGCGATGTTGCGAACCTGACCGGTGAGGTTGTTCGCCATCAGGTTCACGTTGTCGGTCAAGTCTTTCCATGTTCCCGACACGCCCTTAACTTCAGCCTGGCCGCCGAGCTTTCCTTCGGTACCGACCTCGCGAGCCACACGCGTAAGTTCGGACGCGAACTAGGAAAGCTGGTCGACCATTGTGTTGATCGTGTTTTTGAGTTCGAGGATCTCGCCCTTAACGTCGACGGTGATCTTTTTCGAAAGGTCGCCGTTTGCTACGGCCGTTGTCACTTCGGCGATGTTGCGGACCTGGCCGGTGAGGTTGTTGGCCATCAGGTTTACGTTGTCGGTAAGGTCCTTCCACGTTCCCGATACACCCTTGACCTGAGCCTGTCCGCCGAGCTTTCCTTCGGTACCCACTTCACGGGCGACGCGGGTTACCTCGGAAGCGAAAGCTCCAAGCTGCGTCACCATCGTGTTCACGGTCCTACCGGTCTTCAGGAATTCGCCCTTGAGCGGACGGTCATCTATTTCCAGATTAAAATTCTGAGAAAGATCACCTTGCGCCACGGCACCGATGACGCGGGCGACCTCCGTCGTCGGCTGCGCTAGATCGGTGATAAGAGTGTTTACGGAATTTATGCACGAGGCCCATCCACCCGATGGGTTTGTCAGGGTCGCACGCTGCGCGATCTTACCTTCCTTACCCACGACCTCGCTGATTCGGCCGAGCTCGGCGCACAAGTTATCATTTTTCTCGATGACCTCGTTCAGCGCGTCGTAAATTTGTCCCGTCACTCCTTCAGCTCTCGTCGGAATCCGTCTGGAAAAGTCGCCGTTTTTTACGGCCGACAAAACGGTCAACAAAAGCTCGTGATCGAGGTAATCGGATTTGGAGTGTCCGTTGATTCGGCGGTTTTCCCCGTTCTTCGGGCCAGAACTTCCGCCGCGCTTCTTGGTGCGCGCGGCCTTGCCCGCTGTCAGAGCAGCCATTTTATTTTCTCCTGTCTTGTTAACCGCTCGTCAGCATCGCTCGTGTAGGCGCGGCGTCGGGCGCAGTATGGGTTTCTCGAACTAGTGGGCTCTTCAATTATAGGGACACCCGAATTGTTTTTCCAGCATAATTTGCCACTATCTTCTGCCTGCGAGGGTTAAAATACATGGCACGGCAAATGCTTTTGCGGTTGTAGTTACAAGATTTAGGAGGAATTCACAATTATGTCGATGATCTACTGTCCTGAATGCGGACACGAAATCTCAGGTGCGGCTGTCGCGTGCCCCAACTGCGGGCGTCCATTGTCTGCTGCACGGCCGGTGATCGAGCGAACCCCCATCGTGGCGGTGCCGAGACAAAGCGATGGCGTTCCGAATTGGATATTCATTCCGCTCGGTATTATCGGCGCCGTGTTGCTGATCGTCTTTTTCGTTGTTATGAGTCGAAATAGCGACGACTCGAATCTCAACGTGAACGTCTCTGCTTCGAGGCGTGGCTCGACGGATGTGAATCGGGGCGAGACCTCCACATCCACAACAACGATTCCTTCTACTTCGTCGATTCCTCCTGGTTCGTCCGATACACAAACGGTTACCGTTCCCGGAACACAAACCGGTGTGACAACAGCACCGCCCGTGACAGGCAGCGTTATGATCGACGCAAAGATCGCGGGTCGAACGGGAACTCCGCAACCGGTGAAACAAGAGAAGTTTTATCTTCTTGACAAGGATGTCGAAAGTATTTTGTCAGAGGCCGGATTGCAACCGATCGAAGGACAGAGCCTGCTGAACAGTTTTGGACTTTCGGTGCTTTACCCGGACAGGTATGACGATTTCAATCGGAATGCGCTTCGGGCGATCAAGGGCCATATTAAGTACGCCGGCACTACAGACGGTTCGGGAAAAGCCGAACTCGGCGGTGTCCAACCTGACAATTATTATCTTTTCGGAGTGACAAAGTCCGGGCGCGGATTCGCGATATGGAGCTCGCCGGTTTCGGTAAATGCCGGGCAGAATGCCCTAAACCTGGCGCCGCAGCGTTTGACGGAAATGGAGATCGCCCCTTCGTAGACGTCAGAGGATCTCATTACAAAAAGAAAAACGGTAAGCCTGTGCTTGCCGTTTTTTTGGTTGGTCAGGGCCATCGATTACCTTCACCGGAGTTCACCCGCCGGCTTCCTTCGTGCCAATTCTCTCGATCTCCTCGCGGAGTTTAGGTATGGCATTGTTGGCAGCGTCCGCCTGTTCCAGTCTTGCGAGCGTGGCCGACGCGTTCTGCTTATCCGCTTTTTTTGTGTACGCGACCGTCAGATTTTGCAGCGCCTGTATGTGATTCGCATCGACCTCGAGAACCCGTTTGAATTCCTGTATAGCACGATCATAATCCGGGCCATCGCGAAATATGAACGTCAATCCCAGATCAGTGCGGACGTTCAGGTCTTCCGGCTTTTTGGTCAACGCCCTGGTGTATGTCATTTCCGCATCCTCGTATTTGGCGGCGTCGAACATCGCGTTTCCGAGATTGACCAGCACATCGTAATTGTCCGGCTGCAGCTCATTAGCTTTCTTTAGAAACTCTACCGCACCGTCGAACCGCTGTATCTGGTAATAAAGCTCGGCGGCTTTCATCTGTGCATCGAAATCGCTTGGATTCTGTTTGGCCTTTTCGATCGCGGCCTGGACCTCGGGTATCGCTCCACCTCCACCACTACCCGGAACCGCCGGATGGCCCGAGGGAAGCGCCGCTGTCTGCTGCATTCCTTGCGGCGTCGGCACTGCGGATCCCTGATTGACAGAGTTGGCGAAAAAGAACCCGATGATAAAACCCAGTAGAAGACCGACGACTACAAACAAAGTATTTTCTTTTGACATAGTTCTTCTTAAGCGTAGGAGTGCAGGCCAGGCAAGAGATAGCTTACTCCCAGATAGGTGAATATCACGAATAGAAAAGCGACGATGGCGAAATAGGCGGAGTGTCGTCCCTTCCATCCGTACGCAATCCGCGAGTGTAGAAATCCGGCGTATGTAAGCCACGCGACCAGCGCTGCGAGTACCAGAATTAGCCCGGCAAGCGGTAACGAGAGTGCCGCGATCAGCCTGAAATGTTCGCGACGCATTATCAGCAGCGTCGTGATCCCCGCTCCAAACGCAAAAGCAAGGCTCAGGTCATACAGATTCGCGAACGGGACATAGCGAAATGCCCACGGCATATCCGCAGCACTGCGTCCCTGGCCGATAAATATATCGAGCTCGCGATCGTACGCCGCAACCCATCTGACGAGCCAGCTCGACCGATTGAAGAAAAACTCCAAGCGTCGCGGCCCACAGACCCAGACGTTCGGCCAGTCGAAACGGAGCGTAGAAATTTGTGAGATAAAAAACCGCCGCGATCAAGTACGATGCGAGCCCGAGCATCATCAGAGCGCTATCAGAAATAAACCGGTCGCCACCGAAACTGATGCGCCCCGCAACAAGCAGAAGCGATCCACCAACCGCAATCACCGCCGGCAGAAACGAGCCGAGTGTCGCGAGCGGGGTGTCTCGTCTCTCACTTGCTAGTACCAACGGCTGTTCGAGGACTTCCTGATTCATGATGTCTGCGCGCAGGAGTCACAACCCGGGGCAGTATTTTTTCTTCGAGGGTGGACATTATTTATGTGCGGAAAAGCTGTCGACCAGAGGTCGTAGGAGTCGTGTGCAACAAGCTTTCGCGGCGGTAACACGTTTTCGGCCTGGATAACACACCGTAAACGCAGCCGCGGTTTTAACGGAGTAGACGTGTGAAATAACCCGTATTAAGGTTCGGATGTTTTCATTAAACTTAGCAGGAGGCGTCGGATCTTCATGTGACGGCTGTCACACTCCATCGCCGGATACTGGAATATCATTAAGTAATAAACTGGAAAAGGCCTCACACGTCAATGCTAAAACGCTCGGCCACCACGAACATGATGGTCCGGGCATCGGTCGTAGCTCTTTTCTCCTTTCTTGCGACGATATTTCTTTTTTATTCCGATGATCTGGTAGTCAGCGTTTTGTCTCAAGCTCGTGCCCGGCGCGCGCCAAAATACTCGGAATTTCCGCACGACTCGAAGGCTCATCAGCTAGCTTGCTCTTCCTGTCACAATTTCCCGTCAGCCAACTGGAATACGGTTCGGGCTGCGCCGGCAGCGATTCCCGACATCACCGATTACCCGAAACACGAGTCTTGCTTGAACTGTCATCGGCAGCAGTTCTTCCGCGGGGCCAGGCCGGCGATCTGCTCGATCTGCCACACGAATCCGAGTCCACGCGACAGCGCGCGCCAC
Organism: Pyrinomonadaceae bacterium; assembly: GCA_046714595.1. Lineage (GTDB taxonomy): Bacteria > Acidobacteriota > Blastocatellia > Pyrinomonadales > Pyrinomonadaceae > OLB17. Next base: position 14,087 of record JBKKAS010000027.1, read on the forward strand.
CCTTTTCCAAATCCGAGAGAGATCTTTGACGCATCGCCGAAGGGCAAGCAGGCAGTTTCGGATTTTGAAATTAGCTTTCCGCATGCCAAGCACATCGACATCGTAACGGCGGCAGGTGCTACGCGTTCGACATTTCGAAACGCTTCTTTTTCTACGGGACGTATGGCTGAGGAGAGCTGCTCGGTTTGTCACACGACAGTCCATCCGCAGGGGTCCTCGACCGAAGAGTATGTGACCAACCCGCCGGCGACACTTGGCGATGGCTTCTGGCTCAAGAAAGGCACGTTCAAATCGGTGCCCCTCGGCCACACCGCATGTTTCACCTGTCATTCACAGGATTCGGGTATCGCCCCGCCGCCGTCCGACTGCGCGACGTGTCACAAGATCAAACAAGCGGCACCCGCCGCCGACTTCGATGCGAAACTTGCCGCCCGGATCGGCGTGATGGACCGCATCACCCTGGATGCCTGGCGGAAACGGGATTCCTCCGGGACCTTTCGACATGAATTTCCTAGCCACACCGAGCTAAGCTGCGACACCTGTCACAACGTTCAGACGATGAACACCCTTGACGCGAAGACGAAGCGCGTCGGCGTCGCGTCGTGCAGCATGTGCCACGTTACGGCGACCGTAGACGATGGAGGTGCGATGAATTTCGAAGTTCAGTCGCGCAAAGCCAACGCAGCTTTCCAGTGCACTAAATGCCATGTGGTTTTCGGCTCGAATCCGATACCTCCGTCGCATATTCAAGCGATTATTGAGAGCGGTGGTAAACCGTAAAATGATAACCGGTGCCAAAAACAATCCTGATTCGGATCTGCGTCCTCGACGGGATACCGGGGTTGTTGCGCTCGGTGCCCTGTTTCTCGTGTTCTGCCTGATCGTCCTGGCTTATGCCGCTGAACCCCCGGAGATAACGGGCCACGAGCTGCCGCCGCCGAACGAAATGCCGACTCAGGATTTTTCGCGATTCCGCCATGACACGGCGCAACATAACAGAATGCCGTGCCTCGTTTGCCATGTCAGAAGCGACAAGAGCACGTCGCCGAAAATGCCCGGGCACATTCCATGTTCGTCATGTCACGCGCAAGAGTTCGCGGCGGGTAATCAACATCCCATCTGCTCCATCTGTCATACTGCGACCGATGTAAAGAAATTTCCGCCGCTCCGGAGTTTCAATGCCGTCTTCGACCACGGACGGCACCTGCGGCAAACGAACTGCGCGACATGTCATAAGCCGACGAGGCGTGGTGTAGCGCTGTCGATACCATCGCGGGTGAATGCTCACACGACGTGTTTTCAGTGTCATGGTCCGCAAACTATGGTGGGCGGCAAGAATATAGGGTCGTGCTCGACGTGTCACCAGCCCGGGCGACTTGTGCGAACCGCGGAATCTGCACGCGCGTTCGCGGTCAACTTCAGCCATACGGAACATTCGCGAAAAGGGCTAAGGTGCTCGGAATGTCACACAGTTCGCTCGGGAATGCGGCGCGGGGCGCAGGTCACGTCGCCGTTAGCATCGATGCACTTTGCTCGCGCCGGTACCACCAGTTGCGCGGCGTGTCATAACAATCGACGCGCATTTGGCGGAAACGATTTTTCGGATTGTAGAAAATGTCACGAGGGAAGAACGTTCAAGTTTTGAGGCTATGATCGCGAATAAGTTCACGACCATGTTGTATTTTCTCGCACCCGTCGCACCGGGAGTAGAGGCGGGTTCGGTGGTTTCGCGGGTAAATAAGCGGTTTTGCCAACTCGAACGAGTGGGCATGATGGTTGCACAAGCAACAGTGACAGATCATCACGGGTCAGACGCCCGCTGTCATGCTTATGACTATCAATCGTATAAAACTACTCGCGACTATCGCCTTCGTGCTGCCGATGGCAGCATTTTCTGTTTTTCGAACAACACCGGCCGCTGCGATCACGTTGGCATTGGACGATCCTGCAGCCGCATACAAAACAAAATGCGCAATGTGCCACAGTCCGAAAGCAGAAAAGTTTTATGATCCTGCCATGTCGCAGGACCAGCAGATAGAGGCCGTCCTGAAGGGCAAGAAAGGTGAGAAACCCCCTCACATGCCCGCGTTCGAGCCGAAAGGTATGACGGCAGAAGAGGCGAAGGCGCTGGTTGAGTATATGCAAGGATTGAGAAAGCCGGCGCCGTGATGATCTGACAACTCTGCAGCAGGCAGTGAGGTCAGCATCGCCTTTGGGCAGCTTCGCGCAACGACCGATCGGTCTTGCAAAAAGCTAACCATTGGCGGTGCTGAACCGCATTCTAAAAACGCGGTCAGTGTCGGATCGGGACTCTCATCGGCTTGGAGACAATTATGAGCGAAGAAACCGGGAAGACCGCGGACGATCGATCCAGCGAAACAGTTTTGCAGACGCACGGCTTGCTGCGCAATTACGTAAGCTTTCTCGGCATCGCGCTCGCTGCGGCGAGCCTGACGAGTATTGCGCTTCTGGTTTTGATCGAGCTATCCTCGGGCGACGACAATCCGTATACAGTCCTTGTCACATACATTCTTCTGCCGGCGGTGCTCGCGTTCGGCTTATTTCTTGTCTTCGCCGGTATGCTGCTGGAAAGGCGGCGCCGACGTAAGGATCCCGATGGGCACATCACACCGTATCCGATACTGGATCTGAATGATCCGTCACGCCGCCGGACGGTCATCGTCTTTCTTTGCCTCTCGTTTGTATTTCTTTTTCTCAGCGCTTTTGGCAGCTACCGGGCATACGAATATACCGAGTCGGTCGCCTTCTGCGGAACGCAGTGTCACGCTGTGATGAAGCCTGAGTTCGTCGCGTACAATGCATCGCCACACGCCCGCGTGAGCTGCGTCGAATGCCACGTCGGTCACGGACCGGAATGGTACGTCCGCTCGAAGCTCAACGGGATGCACCAACTGTACGCCGTGACATTCAACACATACGATCGCCCGATCAAGACGCCGCTGCACAATATGCGTCCGGCGGATCAGACCTGTGCGAAATGTCATTGGCCGGAAAAATTTCACGGCGACCAGCTCAAGGTTTTCAATCATTTCGGATTTGACGAAGTAAGCTCGCTTAATCAAACCCGAATGCTGATCAAGGTCGGCGGCGGCAGCCCGGATTCGGGTGAGGTCGGCGGTGTCCACTGGCACATGAATGTCGCCAATGAGATCACGTACATCGCGACGGACGAGAAAAGACAGGATATTCCGTGGGTAAGGTTGAAGGATCGTGACGGCAGGATCACAGAGTACGTTTCCAAGGGCGCGTCGCTGACGAAGCAGCAGATCGAACAATCCCCTCAGCGAAAGATGGATTGCATCGACTGTCACAACCGCCCGGCGCATATTTATCTTTCGCCAAATGAAGCGGTAGACCGCTCGCTGACGGCCGGTAAGCTTGATGTGTCACTTCCCTACATAAAGGCCCGTGCGGTCGATGTCCTGTCCGCGCCGTACACAACAACTGAAGAGGCTCTCGCGGCGATCGAGAAAGGGTTGACGGACTTTTATCGAACGACGTACCCCGAGATTTTCACCACTAAGACGGGATCGATAACGGGTGCCGTCGCTGAAGTAAAACAGATCTATCAGACCAACTTCTTCCCGGAAATGAAGACCGACTGGCGGGCCCACATCAACAACATCGGCCACTACAACGCCCAGGGATGCTTCCGATGCCACGACGGCCAGCATGTCAGTCCCGAGGGCAAGATGATCCGCAATGACTGTAGCATCTGCCATACGACGATCGACCAGACATTCGGCGGCAAGACGTTCCAGGCCGCGAGCCGGACGTTCCAGCATCCTGTAAATCTTGGCGACAAAAATACCTGGCAGTGCGCCGCCTGCCATAAAGGTGACCGGCCGTTCAAACATCCGTTGAATCTCGGCAACATCTCGCAGTTTCAATGTAGCGAATGCCATACGGGTGGCTTTGAGAAGGTGAAGTTTTGATTTGATGTAGAGCGGCGACAAAAAAAACGGCCGGATCATCCGGCCGTTTTCGCAAAGGGTGCGCGTCTTATCGCTCTCTAACGATCAACCGCGGCCTTGCCGAAATAGATTCGCAGCGAAGTATATGGTAGGTGGGCGTTGTAATTCTGTGGATTACCTAAGCGTTCCTTGTAATCGTAGTACTGGTATCCGAGATTCCAGTCGATATTACTCGTTAGTTTTATAGCGAGCCTAACCTCGGGCGATTGAAAGCGCATCGGGTACGAAGTGATTATGTCTTGCGCCCGCGTTGACACACGGCCACCCTGGCCGCGGTCGTCGTTTATCCGGTAACTCGCGAAAACCGAAACCCGTTTGACCGGTCTGGCGTGGATATCGAAGAAGAAACTGCTGTCACGCACAAAGTACTGGCTGATCCCGGCAAGCCGGGCACCTGCGACGGGGACGATGATGTCCGTTACCGCGTTGAGGTGCTGGAAGGTATAGCCACCGCTGAGAGTGATCTCGGGTGCGGGTGTCCAGTCGACGCTGGCTGCAAAAGTTCGGCTGCGTGTTTCGGAGGTGAAGTTGACGGCTGGCATCTCGACCGAGCGCGACGGATTATCGTTACTGCGGCTTATGAACGACGCATTGATCGAAAACGTCTTTATATTCGCTCGCGTACGAAACCGGAAATTAGTGAAATCGTAATTCGCGAGCCGGGTGAAAACGTTATCCGCCTTTCCGTGTTCGGCATCGAAGAAGATCACCCAATTATTTACCGGCTTTGCCTTGAAGCCGGCGATAAGCCCGTGGGTTTGGTTGGCGAACTCTTCCGAGATGATGGTCGTGATCGGGGTCGGACTTACATTCCTGTTCGAACCCTCGATCTGCACTTTCCTATCGGTGAATCTGTAGCCGATGTTGAACCCGAACCGGTTGTTGACCTGGTAGTCCGCCTCGATCAAGTTCGTCGCTCTGCGATACGCCGTGACGCGGTGAGCGAGCGTGCTGGTCAACACAGTCGGCAGGCCAGTACCTGCAGCATTCCTTCGTCTTAGCTCTTCATAAAAAGCATTTCCGCCGCTGATATTGAACTGGTCGAACGTAAACGTGTTCGAGATCCTAAACTTCTCCGTCACCCGGAACGTCATGCCGAGATCGCCGCGCGTTTGCGGACGTTTCGCCTGACCCGAGATCGCAAACAAGTCGAGGTCTACCTGGTTATTTGAATTATCCCGGCCCGTGATCCGTTCGCTGAGGTTAAATTCGGTCGACGTCTGCGAATGGATCAAACGTGCGGTGAAGTCCAGTTTGCTTGCGAATGTTCGCTGCGCGTGAAACTGCACAAAATTCGTTGTGCCCTCGATTGGATTTCGCCGCTCGAAAGTAAACAGCCTCGGATTGTTCGTCGGATTGTTTCCGAGATTAATGCCGTCGATGAAATAGCTCGTTCGCTCATTGAATTTACGAAAGCCGTAATTCAAACCCAAATTGAAGCCGTACGCTTTGCCCTCGACACCCGCGCGGAAATCGTCTGACCTGGAATCGACATTCGACAAGATGCCGAACTCGTCGCCGTATGCGCGCGTCGTAAAACCGCCGTCGCCGCCGGTTCGGTTGAAGGAGTAACCCAAGCGAAATCTCAACGATTCGCGTTCGGGGAAGATACTAAGATCAAAATCGCCAAAGCCGTGATCGGTATTGGCATTATGCTGATTCAGCGCGTGATTGGTGAGATTGTTGAAATACTTCACGCGACGGATATTCGAATCGAACCGATAGAACCCTCTGCGCTCGAGATTGAATCGAAACATGCCGCTCGGGTCACCGCCCCAGCCGCTTGTTGTCACCAGGGCGGAATCAAAAAAGTTTCCATGCCCTTCTTTGTTCTCGATCAGGAAGCTTGAATCGAACACGCGAAAGCCGGGCCGGTAGTTCAAATCGCTGCGGTACTTGTTGTCGCTGCCATTTACGTGCACGCCGCGCAAGCCGAGCTCGATCGTGGATGTGATCTCGGCTCCGCTTGATGACGTGCTGGTGCTAGATGGCGTCGGGGATGGAGTTGGTGATTGCGCCGACGACGTTTGCGGCAGCATCGTACAGATTACGAAGATCAAAGCCGTAAACAGAATGTATCTATCGCGAGCGCAATTCATTTCTTCTCCGTTCACACTATCTGAAAAATACCGGGCTAGAGTTCGACCCATGGATCGCGGAATGGCATATCGTGCAATTTTGATATCTCAGCACGGCTTGGTTGTGGAACGACGGCGTGTCGGGGGCAAACTGATCGGTAATGCTGCTGTGACACTCCAGGCATAGCTGTCGTACCGAGCTTCGCTTCAACATTTTCGGATTAGCGGAGCCATGCGGCGTGTGACAGGCAGAACATCCCTCGACCTTCAACGGGGCGTGTTCAAAAACGAATGGGCCCTGTTTGTTGCTGTGACATTTCACGCAGGATGCGTCGGCGCCGACAGCGAGCTTGACCTGTTTCTGTTCGAAACCGCCATGCGGGTTATGGCAATCGCTGCAGTTCATCGCGCCTTCAAGGACTTTATGGTGAAACGGTTTGGTGAATTGGGCTTTCGTTTCCGTGTGACACGACATGCAGAGCTGGGGCTCGTTCGAACGGAGCATCGCGCGGGTCGCCTGGCCCGGCTTCTGCGCCGCAACATCACCGACAAACGTGATCGAACCCGCTTTCAACGTGCCGTGATCCGGCCCGTGCGCGGTATGGCACTCGGTACAGCCGACGTTGTTACGCCAATGCTCGCCGCGTCGAAAATTGTTGTGATTCTCTTTACCTGCGTGACATGCCAAACACGTCTCGGCCGCTGCCTTTGAATCGAGGCGTTTGAATGAAATTATTTTAGTCTTATCGCCGGCCGACTCGACGTGCGCTTTGCCGGGTCCGTGACACGATTCGCATCCGACGACCTTTCCTTTCCACGACGCGACCGTGTGCAGCTTGCCGTGTTTTGTTCCTTCAAAGCTTTTGAACTGGGGTTCGTGGCAGGCGGCGCAGGTCTCAGTGCCAACGTAGTTGTCGTCTAACGTTCCGGATGTTAGGGCGATTTGGCCGGCGCTGTTTGCGCGTTCGGACACGGTGCCAAGGGCCAGCCATACCGCTAACGAAAGTGAAATGATCGAGAGCAAACCGAGCTTGATATGTTTGTTGGAAAACGGCATGGTTCCCTTCGTTCTGGCGGAATCTCACCGGTAAGCCGAAGGCTTCGGGTGACTCAGGTAACAATATCTTACGCCCGTCGAGCAGGCTCGTATGTGTTATACGTCACATATAGAAAATAGAGCATTGCTCGAAGACGCAGAGAGGCGGATTGACATCATCCGTGTCCATTTCCGTGCTTTGCTCCGATCGCCGCCTTTAGTCGGGCTCGATCAGGAATGCATAGCTCGGTTTTTGAAAATGTTATCAGTTGACGATCCTTGAAGTCCTTAAAAAGGCGGGTCACGGTCTCACGGCTGGAACCGATCATTTCCCCGATCTCGCCGTGTGTATGCGTCGGCGAAATTCTAACCAAGTCCCCGTTCGGCGAACGCTCACACCACTGGAGAAGTAGCCGGGCGAGCTTATCACCTGCCGACGCGGAAAGCCCCAGTGAGCAGATCTGCAGATGCGCTTTATGATAGTTACTGCTCAGCTGTTTCAAGGCGTTTAGTGCCGCTTCGTGATGTGTTCTGACAAAATCAAGGAAGCTGCTTTTGTTGATGAAGCTAACGCGGCAAGAGTCCGACGCCTGCGCCGTTTTTTCATGCGGCACATCCGAGATAACGGCACTCAGCCCGAGGACCTCGCCTGGTTCGGCGATACGAAGAATGATCGTTTTACCTTCTTCCGAATAGGTGGATAATTTGACGCGACCGTCGCACAGCAAGTACACGCCGTGTGGTGGTTGGCCTTCCATAAAAATGGTCGAGCCACGAGGAAACACGTGCGATACCTTCAGCGATTGTAGTTCCGCAAAGGCAGGCTCTGGCAGGTTGCAAAAAAACGTTTCGCGACGTATTTTGCAGTCCGCGCATGTTCCCGGAATTCTAAGGGGTTCCGAGATCTTCATTTAAACTCACTCTTTAAACTCACTTTTCAGAAACGCCAAGCTAACCAAATCGCCTTTACACTTAGCGCTGGATAGATGGATGAGGTGATCGGCGTTCACCGTAGGGCCCGCCAACCTACAGAGATGGGCTTTTATGGCTGTAGGAACTATTGTCACGGTCCCAGCACTGGAACGGCGAAGTGTAGTTGTAACGCGGCATGGTGCGATCGAAATCTAATTACGAAAAAAGTTGGGGCGCGTCGCTTACTCCATTTCCTTAAGAATACCGTTCCGCATGCGAGGCCGTCAGTGCGCTTTCGCACAGAACGACTTAGTGAATTCTTTCAAATTCTTCTGACGAAGACTCCTTGCTCTTCAGTTTGAACGCGCGTGACGACCAATTCATTGCGCGGTGGTATCGAATCGGATATATTCATGAGCAATACCCGTCGTCCCCGCTCGCCGGAGAAGTTCAAGCTAATGAAAAGCTCGACCTCGAAGATCCTTATAGTCGATGATGAATCCGGCGTCCGGTTTGTGCTGAGCGAAGCCCTGCGCTCGTGGGGCTACGAATCGATCCAGGCGGGCAGCGTTGCTGAGGCGGTGACCTTGTTCGGGGAAGAACGTCCCACGGTGGCACTTCTCGACATCGATCTTCCTGACGGTTCAGGCCTGGACATTCTGAACAAGATCAAAGAACTGCAGCCGGCAACAGTCGTCATAATGATAACGGGAAATGTAAATGTTCCGAATCTTATGACCGCACTCAAAGGGGGAGCTCACGATTTCATTGGCAAGCCAATCCATCTGGAGGAGCTTCGCATAACATTGCGGAACGCGCTCGAGACCCGCGAGTTACGTCGTGAAGTGCGACATCTAAGAGACGAACGGGCACATCAATTCAGTCTTGAACAGATACTCGGTGAATCTGCACCGATGAAAAAAGCGGTCGAGCTCACGCGGCGCGTCGCCCGCTCTGATGTCACGGCGATCCTGCTTCAGGGAGAAACGGGAACGGGCAAGGATTTGTTTGCCCGGGCCATTCACCAGGCTTCCGACCGGGCTAATGCGCCGTATCTGGCGATCAACTGTGCCGCACTGCCGGCAACACTTATCGAATCGGAATTGTTCGGTTACGAAAAAGGCGCGTTCACCGATGCGAAGCAAAAGAAAGAAGGATTGTTCGAGCAAGCACAGGGGGGAACGATCTTCCTGGACGAGATCGGAGAGATGGAACTTAGCCTTCAGGCGAAGCTTCTTCGCGTTTTGGAAGAAGGTGTGTTTCGCCGAGTCGGAGGTTTAAAAGATCTGCCGCTCGATGTGCGTATCGTTGCGGCATCGAACCAGAATTTGAAAAAGGCGAGCGAGAACGGAACCTTCAGGCTCGACTTGTTCTTCCGCCTGTCGGTAATCCAGATCGACATTCCGCCCCTTCGCGAGCGCGGTAACGACATCCTGATCCTTGCGCAGCACTACATCGACAAAGTAAATCTGAAACGCGGCGTCCGACAGTTAAAAGGACTTGGTCCAGACGTCGCTTCGATCTTTAAAGGTTATAGATGGACCGGAAACGTACGCGAGCTGAGGAACGTGATCGAGCGCGCCTCGATACTCGAGGACGGTGAGTTCGTCACTGCAGCTCATTTACCCGCCGATATGATCGGAGCTACCACCGGCGGACCGAACGGCCGGTCAGGGGTCGTACTTCCCCCGGAGGGCATTCCGCTCGAGACGGTTGAGGTCGACCTCGCGCGACAAGCGTTAGCCAGAACGGGAGGCAATCTGACGCGAGCTGCAAAGCTCCTTGATATCTCGCGCGATCAACTCCGGTACAAGCTCAAGAAAGCCGGAGACCTGGGTGCCGATCCCGAGATAGTGTGATCTAACTGAATATGCTGCCCGCACGCCAGAGTAATACCGAAGCATCCACGGATCAGCCCCGCGGACAAACTTTAAAAGAACTATCCGACATTAAGTTCGCGCTCGACGAGGCGGCAATAGTCGCTCGGACAGACGAGCGCGGGATAATAACTTACGTTAACGACAAGTTCTGCGATATATCCAAGTACAGTCGCGAAGAGCTTGTCGGACAAGACCACCGCATCATCAATTCCGGCTATCATTCCGAAGACTTCATCCGGGACATCTGGACGACCATAGCCAGCGGCAAAACGTGGCATGGCGAACTTCGTAACCGGGCAAAAGACGATTCGATTTACTGGGTATACACGACGATCGTTCCATTCCTGGACGAACGCGGCAAGCCGTTCCAATACATTGCCATTCGCTTTGACATCACCGAGCGTAAACTCGCCGAAGAGCGCATCCGACAGCAGGCATCGCTTCTCGACAACGCGCAGGACGCGATCCTCGTCTGCGACCCAAATTACCAGATCCTGTATTGGAACAAGGGCGCCGAGCGCATCTATGGCTGGCAGCTGGACGAGGTATTAGGCAGGAACATTTGCGATGTTTTGTTTGGGGGTGACAGACGCCCGATCGAAGAGGCGCACAGTGCCTTACAAGACGCCGGCGAACTAAAGTCGGAGGCTCGACATAGGACGAAAAGCGGAAGAAAACTGATCGTGGAAAGTCGTTGGACACTCGGGGCCAACGGGCAGGAAAAGCCTGATCATGTTCTCATGATCAACACCGATGTAACCGAACAGAAACGAGCCGAGGAGCACCTGCTTCGGGCACAGCGGATGGAATCAATTGGCACACTTGCCGGAGGCATTGCACACGATCTGAACAATATTCTCTCGCCCATTGTGATGTCGGTCGAAATGCTTCGGTTAAAGTACGGCGACGCAGAGACACAAAGATGGCTTTCGCTGATCGGCGAAAACGCCGAACGAGGCGCGGACCTGATAAAGCAGGTGCTGACATTTGCCCGCGGCCTCGAGGGTGAACGCATACCTGTTCAGGTAAAGCATATCGTCAAGGATCTGGTCAGCGTCCTCCAGGAAACGCTGCCGAAATCGATCACACTAAAGTACGATGTCGGCACGCCGTGGCTTATCCCGGCCGATCCGTCTCAGATCCATCAGGTTCTGATGAATGCATGCCTGAATGCTCGTGACGCCATGCCGAACGGCGGCTCGCTGCGGATCGGGGTAGAAAATGTGCGCGTCGACGAGAGCTATGTTCGCATGAATCCCGAAGCGAATTTGGGCGGTTATGTTCAGCTCATCATTGAAGACACGGGTACAGGAATGTCGCAGGAAACGGTCAAGCGAATTTTCGATCCGTTCTTTACTTCAAAGGCCCTCGGACACGGAACAGGACTCGGTCTTTCGACGGCCCTGACCATAGTGAAAAGTCATAGCGGATTCATAAGCGTCTATAGCGAGCCGGGTCGCGGAACTCGGTTTTCGATCAATCTTCCGGCGATGGAGGATCAGGTCGAGCCACCGGCGGTGGAAGCGGTTTCCCAATATCCGAGAGGACACGGCGAATTGATCCTCTTAGTCGATGACGAAATAAACATCATTCAGATCACGACCGCTACGCTGGAACTTTTTGGCTATCGAACGGTTTCGGCCGCTGATGGTACGAAAGGCCTGGCCGCTTACGCCCGGCAGCAGGACGAGATAGATCTCGTCATAACCGACATGTCGATGCCGGACATGGACGGTCCGTCAATGATAAAAGAGCTCCGGAGGATCGACCCCGGAATCAACATTATCGGCATGAGCGGCCTTATGAATACCGAGCAAGCGGCGGAACTCGAACGCTTTGGCGTCAGCGCGTTTCTTACGAAGCCCTTCACTGCGGAAAAGCTCCTGACCGCCATCTCCAATGCCTTGGCGACTGATACCGCCGCACTTTAAACATTAAAAAGGCTGCCGGAGGAAGATTCGGCAGCCTTTGTTTCGCAAACAGCTTGGCAAGTTTGCCTTCTGTTATTTGCACCAATTGCCGGTCTTTTGCAGACAAGTGAATTGCCACGCAAAAGCCTGCTCGGTCGGAAGCGGTGTTCCGTCAATGGTCGCATGCCAGAGATAGGCATCCTGTGCGATCACACCGTTTGTCGGATCGGAGATCGTCGGGGCGATCGCATACTGTTCTACAACACCTTTCGGCGGTACAGTACTGATGAGCTCGAACTTCATCATCACCCTGAGATCTTCGATGGTATTCATGATCGGGGTGTCGTCCGCGGACATTCCATTCTTCTTCTCCATATACGCCATCAATTCGGCTCCGTCTTCCGTGAAAGCTTTTTCCGTGAAGGTCACGAAAACGATCTCACGAAGACCCAGCGGATTGATATCCATCTGCTGATCGCTCGGCATCGGCGCGTCACTTGCTATCAACGCCGCTTGTCGTGTGGTCGCATAAGTCCGAGAGTCTCGCAGCTTGGAATGAGGGAATACGTATAGCTGGAATAGCTTTGCAGCTTCCCTAGCTCGTGCGCCGGGTTTGCCGTCGATAAATGCGTAGTCCGAGAACTCTCCAAGCGGGTACCAGAAAAGTATCTCGCCATCCGCGCCGTAGGCAGGCATCGTCGCGATGACCCGTACGTTCGAGTGGATTGGATTACTGGAATTGCCGAATATCGAGAGCCCGTCCGAACCAGTACGACGGTCAAGTATCGCCTTGACGGCGATCCCGTTCGCCTCGAAATACTCATTCGAATAATCGTGGGGGTTCATCGCCGTGTCTTCCCACAGTGGTCCAATGGGGCCGACAGCCTTTTGGGCCGAAACCGACCCAGTAGAAACTAGAAGTATTAATCCGAATACTATTGTCCAAAAGGATGCGCTGGCAGTTCTGTTCATTTTCTTGCACTCCTGTCTTATTCTTATTCCCGTGTTCGAAGTTTGAGCGGAGTCGTGAAATGCCTCATGCCGCTCCTTCTCTTTTTTGGCATTTCACACTAGACCAGTCTCAACTTTGGTTCCACGATCGATTCTTCGTGAGACATAGGTAGTTGTTCAAGAATGTTCGGCTCCGTAGTTTGCACGCGTGAGGATTGCGTGGCTTTTTTCGCGATTCGTGGATTTCCTCGCAGCGCATAGTGAAGTGCTGAGAGTGGGATTTGGATCGATTTTCCGGCGATCGCTCATCTTGGGACACCGCAAACCCCGGGGCACAACTGTTGCCGAACAGAATGGTAGATCCACGCGCATATTTTGAGCGCCGGATGAATTCTACGGAGGCTTGATGTCAAAAATACTCATTTTAGGTGGCGGATTCGGTGGCTTGGTAACGGCGGAACGGCTCGCAGCGATGCTTGATGGCTCTCACCAGATCACCCTGGTTGCGCCGAATCAGAATTTTACTTTTTATCCGGCGCTGGTCCAGCTGGCTTTGGGCGAGTGTCAGCCGGCAGACGTTACGTTCGGACTTCGGGAGAAACTCAGGGACCTCGGCGTACGATTTGTTGAGGGCGAGCTGATAAGGATCGACGCCGCACGACAGACGGCCGAGATCGCGGGCGACGATTTCAATGGCGACATTACATATGACTATGTAGTGCTCGCCCCGGGGCGTCGACTTGCTACCGAGAAGATCCCCGGTTTCTTTGAGCACGCCTCTCACTTACTCGGAATCAGTGCGGCAACCCGATTTGGCGAAAAGGTACGCGCCTTTCGCAAGGGAACAATTGTCGTCGGCAGCTGTCCCGATGCTCGCCTTCCAGTCCCGGTTTGCGAGACTGCGTTTGCGCTGGCAAGGTGGTTCAAGACAGAGGTTGACGACGGCAGTGTCCGCATTAAGGTGGTCTTTCCTGAGTCGCTCGAGTCGGCGTTCGGCGGGGCGCTGCTGCACAAGGAGCTGGAATCCGCGTTTGACCGCCACCACATTACGGTCCATTACGACATACCGATCACGGAGGTCGAGCCGAATGCGGTCATCTCATCGAAAGGCCACAAGATAATTTACGATCTGCTAATGCTGGTTCCGCCCTTTCGCGGACAAGCGATACTTAGCGATCTCGGGATCACAGATGAATCGGACTACATCAAGGTCGATGGGCAGATGCGCGTCCGCGGTCTCGCAAACGCGTACGCCGTCGGTGACGCGGTAGCTTTTTCCGGGCCGAAGTTCGCGCACATGGCCGTCCGCCAAGCCGAGGTCGCGGCAAAAAATATCGCGGCTGCACTTAAAGGCACCGAGCCCGACACCGAGTATTATCACGAGATCGCCGCTATCATCGACGCCGGCGGCTCAGACTCGATCTTTCTGCATTACGGTATCTGGGACGATGTCACATACCATCTACATCAAGGTCGTCTTTGGAGTTGGGCAAAAGGCGTTCACGATAAAGTGTGGCAGGCGAGACATGCCTAAAATACCGATCCACGACCGGAGAAATTTATGCAAGTTTCGACACTTCAATCGCTTCTCCTTTGGTGCACGATAATTAACTACATTTTGCTGGTCGTATGATTTGCAGCTTTTCTATTGGCTCAACAACAAGCGGGCTTCTCACGTGCTAATGATCTCCCTTCGAATCGCAAGTGTCAGTTCCGGGACAATGGCAATTCCGGTTAAAGAGTTGATTACCTTTAGCACGACTCTCGCTGACTTTTTCAGTGTCTTCAGATTGTCAGGATTGGTCGTATGAAACCACAGATCAATACGATCGCGAACACCGTTCATTGTCGGTGCAAGCATAACCGCTCTGCTCTTGGAATCGCGCAAACCTTTTCTTATTTCACTGACCGTTGCCCCGCGAATACCTGCGCGAAGAAGTGATTCCCACGAATCGCTTGCGCTGACGCGACGCGAGAACTTTCGCGCAGCTTTGAGGGTCAAACCATCAGGGAGATAGTTGATGAGCGGCAAAGATGTGGTGTGAAGCTCAAGCGGAAAATAGCGATGTGGCGTCTGGTCGAGGAAAAGTATTCCCTTGTCATTCAGTAACGACCACAGTTGGGGCAGCACTGCCTTTCGCTCGCTTGGTAAAAGGTGTTCGTAAACTGCGCTCAAAACGATCAGATCGAAGGTCCCCAACTCCTCCGGAAGTTCAGTTCCGGACGGCGACTGAAACAGACGCACGTTTTTGAATCTATAATGCTCAAGCCGCGCCCGCGCAACCCTTAACAAGTCTCGTTCAAGTTCGATGCCGACGATCTCACTTTCCGGAAATAGCCTGGCCAGCCACATCGTCGACGCGCCGCTTCCGCAACCGAAATCCAGGATCCGCTTTCCAGCGATATCCTCAAATCGGAAATAGGAGCTCATATCGTTCTCAAGATGCTTCAGAACATAATCGCGATCTTCGTCCCGAGCGATCTCGTCGCATAACCAGGCGGGGCCTTTTGCATCGAGAACTGTACTTATGAGTTCAGTCGGGTAGGTGGTTTTGCACGTCAAAAGCGGCGAGAAGATAGTCGGGTCGTGCAACTGAACGTCGATCTTATTTCGCCCGGTTTCCAGCATAGAAATAATTACTCGCCCTTCCGGATGTTGAAGTGTGGTCATTACTGGTCAGATGATACACGACCCGCACACGGGGTTTGGCTCGTCACTGGCACACCGAAAGAAGAAAGGGCACCTAATACGGTACCCAAACTCATTGATCGATAAAATTTGGTGGAGACGAGGGGGATCGAACCCCTGACCTCTGCAATGCCATTGCAGCGCTCTCCCAGCTGAGCTACGTCCCCAAAAGCAATTACGAATTATAAATTACGAGTTAGGAATTAACAATCAAGGGCATCTCCTCGGTCGTAATTCGTAACTCGTAATTCGTAATTTAACTTTACCTGCCGTTGAAAACGGGTTTACGCTTCTCGAGAAAAGCCGAGACGCCTTCCTGCTTGTCCTCGGTCGAAAAACAGATCGCGAAAAGATCCACCTCGCGGCGGAGACCCTCGTCGAGGTTCGACCGCGAGGCAAACTTGACCGCCTCTTTGCAGAGCTGCAATGCGATCGGCGCCTTCTTAGCGATCTTCGCGGCAAGCTCCATCGTCTTCGATTCAAGTTCGCCAGCCGGATAAACATGATTGACGAGACCGAACCTGAATGCAGTTTCGGCGTCGATCATATCGCCTGTCAAGATGATCTCCATCGCGCGACCTTCGCCTATCAGCCGAGTCAGCCGCTGGGTTCCACCGCCGCCCGGCATGATGCCAAGATTTATCTCAGGCTGCGAGAATCGGGCCGTTTCACTGCAGACTCGTAGATCGCACGCGAGAGCGAGCTCGTTGCCGCCGCCAAGGCAAAATCCATTGACCATCGCGATGGTCGGTTTCGGAAACGAGTCGATGGTGTTAAAGAATGTCTTTTCGTGAAATAAGTTCCGCTGTGTCACCGGGGTTTGACCGGCGAATTCGCCGATGTCTGCACCCGCGATAAACGACTTCTCCCCCGAACCGGTGATGACCAGAACCCTAATCGACGCGTCACGACGAAGATCGTCTAATGCGGCAACGCCGTCGGTATGAACCTGCTTGTTGAGCGCGTTCAACTTGTCCGGGCGATTGATGGTCAGAACCGCAACGCCATCGTCACGTTTTTCAACTGTAATTGTTTCGTAGCTCATAAAGTCTCGTCCTTCGCCGCAAAAGCGGCGAGGAGATAATAGCCAGAGGCGGAGCCTCTGGGAACTTCTGGGAAAGGAACGCCGCGGTGGGACCGCGGCAGATCTCGCGCGGTTCCACCGCGCAGAATTGCTGTGACAACGTATTCCAGACGTTTCACGTCTGGCTAGTATCTGGCGGCAGCTTCACGGCCGAATCACAATTCCGGAGTCTGAAGCCTCTACTCGTCGATTCCCTCGACGACGTTGTCGTCGGCGATCCACGCGACGAACAGACGCAGCCAGTTATCTTTTGATTCGATTATCGAGACACCTACGCGCGACGTTCCGTAGTTTGACGCTCCAATACGAGCGACCTTCGCCTTCACCTCGACTGGAACACCGTCCGGGCGATGCGAGCGAATGTACAGCGTGTCACCCTCGCTTATTTTTTGATTTAGCTGGAACAGCGCACCGAGGGTTGAGATGTCGTCCGTCTCGGTCGGCTCACTCCAGGCCGCGCCGTCGTCAGCACGTCCCGATACAACTATCGGAAGCCGCAGGGCCATCCGGAGTGCGAAGCGTTTTTCCTCAAACTGAGGCTGCATACTAGGCATCTGGCGCGTTTAACAAAAAAAGGGATCGGTTCGAGCAAAACCAGTTTAACACTTCAGCGCTAAAGATTTCCATTGTAGATCTCGCAAAAGAATCTCGATGGCGATTCGGGTGCGGGAGAAATCAACTTCCGGCTTTGTATTCGACTTACTTACGACGCGATAGTTATACTACACACATAGCGTTTAGTTCAAACTTTACGGGCTTTTGGAGAGCAGCAGGACCATATAAATGTCGAAGACAAGTATCAAGCGGAAAGTGATGATTCTCGGGTCAGGGCCGGCAGGTCTTACGGCGGCCATCTACGCGTCGCGGGCGCAGCTTGAGCCGCTGGTGATCGACGGCCCACAACCCGGTGGACAGTTGACGATCACGACCGACGTCGAGAATTATCCGGGCTTTGCCGAAGGCATAATGGGACCGGCGTTGATGGAAGAGTTTCGCGAGCAGGCGGTGCGTTTCGGGACCGAGATACTAAATGTTTGGATCGACAAAGTTGACCTGTCGCAGCGTCCCTTCACGCTTTACGGAAAGGAAAGTGAGGACAGCGAAGAGATCACAACCGAGATCAAAGCTGACACGCTGATCATCGCGACCGGAGCCTCGGCCAAATGGCTAGGAGTTCCCGGCGAAGCGCCCGCGCCCGACGGTCTCGGGGGTAACGGAGTCTCGGCCTGTGCGACTTGTGACGGATTTTTCTTTCGCGATAAGCCGATCGTCGTTGTCGGGGGCGGCGACACGGCGATGGAAGAGGCATTGTTTCTGACCCGCTTCGCGTCCAACGTAACACTGGTCCACCGTCGGGACGAATTTCGCGCGTCAAAGATCATGCAGGACCGCGTGCTGGCTCACGATAAGATCGATGTTCTGTGGAACACCGAGCTTAAGGGAATCCTGGGATCGAAAAACACCGGAGTCGAAAGCGTCACGCTCTTTAATAGCAAAGCGAACGAAACATCCAATTTCCCGACGCAGGGTGTTTTCGTAGCGATCGGACACAAACCGAATACCGATCTGTTCAAAGGCGTTCTTGAAATGGACGAAGTTGGTTACCTGAAGACGGAAGGCCGGACAATGAAAACGAACATCCCGGGCGTTTTCGCATGCGGCGACGCGCAGGATTCCTATTATCGTCAGGCGGTCACGGCCGCCGGTACCGGTTGCATGGCCGCGATCGACGCCGAACGATTTTTAGTCGAACATGTCGTTGAAGTTGAAAAGAACACGGCGACGAACTGGTGACAAACGGTAAGTTGTAAACGGTAAGCGGTAAGTTGCTAACCAGACAATTGTATTCCCCCCGACTCATTTACCGTTTACCGTTTACCACTATTTTATATGCCCATCTACGAGTACAAATGTAAGGAGTGTGGAGAGCACTTCGAAAGACGACAAACCGTCAACGAAGGACCGCTGACTCTATGCGAAAAATGTGGGGGCGCTCTTGAAAAGCAGTGGTCGCTCTCCGGATTCCAGTTCAAGGGCGCCGGTTGGTACGTGACCGACTATGCAGCGAAGGGTTCAGGCAAGGACTCAAAGCCAGCTTCGGAGAAGAGTGAAAAAGGATCGGCCAGCGAATCAACCGATAGCTCGGGTGCTGCATCAAAGGTAACGAGTGAGCCCACACCGGCCCCAAAGAAGGAAAGCGGATCGAAGAAAGAATGAAATTGTCGGCTAAAACGATCTTATGGTTAGCCATTACCGTGCTGAGCGCGGCGATATTAGCGCCTTCACAATCGCGTCACAGCGCTAAGGGCGGCGATCTCGACGGCACGCTTCTCAGCGTGACAGCATGGCGGACAGACGGCAAAACCGACGGGATCAAGATAGAAAATCTCTTTCTTTACGAGAACGGCTTCGAGCAAAAGATACGAAACTTTAGCTACGATCCGTCACCTTCGCGCATTCTGCTTCTGGTGGATAATTCCCAAACCTTGCCCGGCGACGTCGAACGGCTGAGAAAGGCGACGATGGAGTTTGCCTACGAGATATTCGACGGAGATCAGCTCTTCGTTATCGCTTATGACGAGAAAGCCGAGATCGTGCAGGAATGGACCGACGACGCGAAAAAGATGGAAACGTCGCTCGCGACGTTCAGAAAGAAAGGCAGGCCTCTTTTGTTTGACGCGCTCGACTCGGCCGTCACTGAGGTCCTCACGCCGCTGATGCCCGGGACACGAAAAACCGCCATCGTACTTATCGGCGACGGCGTAGATCGCGGCAGCAAGATCAGCTTTGACAAGATCCTCGCCCGCCTGCAGAACGACAATGTGACCGTCTATGCGCTCAAGTTACCGGATCGCACCGGCGGCGCTTTTCGTCGCGATCGGCCTAAGGCCTCGGCCGTGCTGGCTCAGCTTACCGACGGTACAGGCGGAAGAGTTTTCCCTGTCGAGGAAGCACAAACAGCGGCAAAATCGATCTGCGACGAGCTCCGCCGAAATCGATATCTGCTTTCGTACATTCCGGTGAACATGTCGAGTTATGACATCCGTCGCGTCTATCTAACCGCCGACGAAGGTATCAATATCCGCACTAAGACCGCCCAGCCACCGAACGTTAAGTAACTAAAAGCTAATAGCTAAAAACTAAAAGTGGTTTGAAAGCGCTAGCTTTGAGCGCCCGCTTTGTTCAGTTCTAACTTTTAGTTATTAGTTATTAGTTAAACCGCCACCGGTGCCGGGATCCTGGCGTGGGACTGATAATTCTCCAATTTCAAATTCTCAAATTTGAAATTCAATAGACCTTCCAGTCCCTTCAAACGATCGGCATTCGAAAACTCTAATTTCGGCAGCGGCAGCGGTTCGCGTGACAAGAGCTCATTCACCTGGTCGAGATGGTTCAAGTAGATATGCACGTCGCCAAACGTGTGAATAAACTCACCGACTTCCAGATCACAAACGTGAGCGATGAGGTGCGTCAAAAGCGCATAGCTACTGATATTGAAGGGTACGCCGAGAAACGCGTCGGCGGAGCGCTGATAGAGTTGGCAGTGGAGTGTGCGGCCATTGTCGACCTTGAACTGAAACAACGTGTGGCAAGGCGGCAGCGCGACATCGTCGCAAGTCTCCGGGTTCCAACCCGTGACTATCAATCGACGTGAGTTTGGGTTCGTCTCGATCTCTTTTACCAACCGCGCGATCTGATCGACACCATTGGTCTTCGGATAATCTCCGCCGAACGATCGCCACAGGTAACCGTAGATCGGCCCAAGGTCGCCGGCCGGTCGTCCGAATCTCGCGGTCTGCTCCGCAGTCGCCCACTCGGCCCAGATGTCGACGCCGCGAGCCTGAAGATCGGCGTCGCTCGTCGATCCGCTCAGGAACCAGAACAGCTCCTCGGCAACCCATCGGAACGGCACACGCTTGGTCGTCACGATCGGGAATCCTTCCCGCAGATCGAACCGCGTTTGATATCCGAAGGCCGAGATCGTGCCGACACCGGTCCGGTCTTCGTGCCGAGTTCCGGTTTCAAGAATGTGTTTGAGAAGGTTGTGGTACTGATTCATGAAAAGTTAACTTACGGCTTTTTAGGCGAAAAGATGGGCGGGAGGTCGAGTAGTTCTTTCCCGTCATTTACAAAGTCGGCAAACGGATCGTCCATCGCCAACGCGATCGGACCCGAGCCCGGTAACCAAATCGCTCTCGCGATGGTTACCAGATCAGAAAACTTGCGGTCGCTCATCGGCATCACGATAGTGACAGACTTTTCTATTTCGTTAGTTCCTTCGCGGAAAATGGCATTAACCTCACGTTCTCTAAAAACCTCCTTCAGACGGTTGGTAACCGGAACAGTGTTAGAAAGGCTTCCGGCAGGCCCATTATTCAGCGACAATTTACCGTCAGCAGCAACGGTAACGACCAGCCAGAGTGGATTCGGTTTTACATCGGTTTTAGGCTCCGGCAGATCCCACGGAACCGTAAGAAACACTTCGTCCCCGCTCGGCATACCGGTGGGGATAGCTACACTTATTTCGGTGCGGCCGCGTCGAAATAGCGTGATCGGGTTCCAGAGATCGAGCATCGTGACGTTGGGTCCGGCCTCGACAACGACCTTCGGAAAAACATTATTAGGCTGATGGAAAGCGTCTGCTCCGGTCGGGAGGTCCGTTATCAGCGAGCCTAATGCAGATGCCTCGATATGGCCGCCCTGATCCGGAGAAATAATGGAGACTAAGTACTTCGGCCCGTCGGTTATCTTTAGGTTGATCTGATAATCTGGAATCCGCTTTGCGGCTGCAGGTTTACTAACCGGTGTTCGCTTTGGCGCCGCTCCGCCGGACGGTTTTTGCGGCAGGGTTTTACTGCAGCCTAAAAGGAGAACAAACAGCGCCAGGAACGAATATCGAATGTTCATGTTTATAGGGGTCATGGTGAATTTACTTCATCGACCAATTGTCGCTTTTTGCACTGAAGGTTAACATAATCCACTTATGACGCCGAAACTCGAGGTAAGTTTTAACAGCCCGCAGTGCGGGTGGATGTCGATCGGCTTTGATGACGGTGCGAGCGAGTTTCACACGACGACCGCACACGCGCCGCACGAATTTGCCCTGCCGGAATTGATGCGAATACTGACGGCCCTGACGGACGCGAGTTCTCCGCAAAACGAATATCTGCTGAAATGGAACCGCGACCCGGAAGAGGTTGATTTTCGGTTTGTCCGGGAGAACGGGGCCCTGCTGCTCGAGATCTACCAGTACCCGACCGACGAACGACATTCGGCCGAACGCGAACTCGTTTTCTCGCACGACAGCACGATCGACGAAGTCGTTGCGGCCTTTGCCGAGACGTTCGATCAGCTTTACGAAGACCGCGATACGGATGAGTTTGAATTTAACTGGCGCCAGCCGTTTCCGTTTGGAGAATACGAAGAATTCAAAGCCGTTGTTAAAATGCAGGTCAAAGCTCCGTAGGAGCGAAATGTTTGTAGCATGGCGGCCGAGGTTTATTAAGCTCCGTAGGAGCGGCACCGATGTCGCTCCTACGGAGCTCGATTAGGTTAGGAGGCACGGTTCTACAAACATATCGCTCCTACGGAGCTTCTTCGATATAATTGAACCGATTGCTAAATGCGAAATGAACCGTGATGAAATCAAAACCGTCATAGCGGGCTTTTTCGAAGCGATCGAAGGAAATGGTTCGGCCAACGAACGAATACCCAAGCTGGAGCTGGCTCTTGATCGCTTAGCTCTCGCCGTTCATTTTGCAGATTATACGTTCGACGAGGGTGATTACCCGGACGCTATTATCCGCGAATACACGGATGTCCGCGACGTTGTCTCCCGGAACTTTCCCGATCTCGGTTTCTACAATACTGCGTTGGATATATCGAACAAGGTCGGGGAAACATCGTCGGGCATCGGTGATGCGATAGATGACATTTGCGATATCGCTAAGGATTTGGAAATAGTGCGATGGTGCTGGGAGAACACAAGTGTTGGTGATGCACTATGGCATTTCAAGGAAAGCTTCGACGGGCACTGGGGAAAGCACCTACGAGACTTGCAACTCTATCTACATGCGACGCAATTTGATTTGTAGGGCTTGATCATTCATGAAAGAGAGATTACTAGACATGCTTGCATGCCCCACATGCGGGGGCGATATTTTGCTGGCGTACGCCGGCCACTACGAAGACAAAGAGATCATCGACGCCGTGCTGACGTGCAAGAAATGCTCGCGCGAATACAAGGTCGTACGCGGCGTTCCGCGTTTTGCAGATCTGGGAAAGATCGATGAGGACAAGGCTGAGACGGCTGAGAACTTCGGCTGGCAATGGACGCATTTCACGCAAGAAGATCCGAAATATAATGAGCAGTTTCTCGGTTGGCTGCAGCCGGTGAAACCGGATTTCTTCGCGGGCAAGATCGTGCTCGAGGGCGGGTGCGGCAAGGGCCGGCACACGAAACTCGCGGCCGAGTGGGGTGCGAAAGAAGTTATCGGAATAGATCTCGGTGACGGCGTCGAATCCGCATTCGCGCTTACACGTCACCTGCCGAACGTGCACATCGTGCAATGCGACATATTCAAATTACCGTTCAAGAAAGTTTTCGACTATGCGTTCAGCGTCGGCGTGCTGCATCACACGCCCGATCCGAAAAAGGCATTTCTCTCGCTGGCCTCAAAAGTTAAAAAAGGCGGAAACATCTCTGCGTGGGTCTACGGGGCGGAAAACAATGAGTGGATCACGAAGTACGTCGATCCGGTCCGCGAAAGCTTCACATCGAAGATCAGCCAGCCGATGCTCTATCAACTTTCGAAACTTCCGACGCTGAGCCTTTTCCTGACGACTAAGCTCGTCTATCGTCCCGCGAACATCGCAGCAAAGCCGATCGCCAACAAGCTCTTTTACAACGACTATCTGAATCACATCGGCACATTCGGTTGGCGCGAGCAGCATAATATCGTCTTCGATCATCTCGTCGCACCGACCGCGTTTTATATTTCTAAAGCTGAGTTCGAAACCTGGTGGCGTGACGTCAAGGCCGAAGACGTCGAGATCATCTGGCATAATCGGAATAGCTGGTGTGGGTTTGGAAAGATAGTTTGAACCGCCGAGACGCTGAGGCGCCGAGACATTTTTTCGGTAGATCCCAACTCCCGCTACTCAGCCTCATCATTCTCGGCGTCTTTGCGTCTCGGCGGTTGAATAATCATGAAGTTCGATAGGGGCATCACGAAAAAGTACCGGCATTCGATCGAACAAGCTTTCGACGTAATGCTCGAGAAGGGCAACGACTCTCACCGTGAGGTCGCCGAGTTAATACTCGATTCGGAGATGCTCGTCCGCGTCGGACCCGTGAGTCAGATCAATGCATCGGGCGTGACCGGACTGATCGATAACGGCGACACAAACGATCGCATCGAGGATGAACGACTCAGTCTTCGGGAGGCCTTTGACGAGATCTACATCGCGATCGCGGAAGAGACGATCGATACCGGCGGACAGCGTGGATGCGAAGGGACGTTCGTGCATGAAGGCCGGCACGCATTCGATTTCGCCCGGACGATCGAGAGTTTTTCGGATGTCGATGTTAATCCGCTCAGCCTGTTCGACCCGACGCTTTACGACCTCGAATGGGAAGCGCATAAGACGTCCGGCGAATACAT
Organism: Pyrinomonadaceae bacterium; assembly: GCA_046714595.1. Classification (GTDB taxonomy): domain Bacteria; phylum Acidobacteriota; class Blastocatellia; order Pyrinomonadales; family Pyrinomonadaceae; genus OLB17. The sequence goes on from JBKKAS010000027.1 coordinate 38,286, forward strand.
GCTCCGGGTCGCGCTTGATGAATATATAGAGGAAGGCTTACAACTGTTGATACTTGGCCGAGCATCTGAAGGCGGTTGCTTTCTAAACGAAGAAGGAATCAGATGTCGGCTGCGTGATAATTACGGTCTCACCGTCGACCAGAACCCCGGAGCCCGGGCGAGCGAGCTACTCGGACTGCGGGCCCGCTGGAATTGAATTATGTTAAAGCTTACCTCACCACTGATCACACTTTTCCTGGCGACCGCGTTTGCGCTGGCGCAACCGCCGCCTCAGAGCGCGGCCGACCTTTTCCGCCGCGGTGTCGAGTTTCTTAAGACTCAGAAGTTCGAAGAAGCCCTCACTGCGTTTCAAGCGGCCGCAAAACTGGAGCCGCGCTCGTCGCCGACGCAGGGCAACATCGGCGCGAGCCTGATGGCCCTGAACCGGCCCACCGAGGCAATCGCCGCATTTCGAGAGGCTGCCAAACTTGCTCCCACCGACGGTACTTTTCAAACGGCGCTCTGCCGGGCACTTGTCGCAACAAAGAAGTACGATGAAGCAGTCAAAGCTTGCGAGGAAGGTGTGCGCTTAAATCCTGCCTCTGCGAGCGCCCACGCTGCCCTCATCGAAGCGATGGATCTTGCCGGACGACCCGACGCCGACTTGATGCGGTTGATCAATGCCGCCCTCACAAATTTTAGAGATAGCGAGGAGGTTCTGGTTGCATCCGCGGAGTACGCGTCGTTCCAAAGGAATCGCCAACTTGCCGTTGAACTTTGGGAGCAACTCGCGCGGCGTCGGCCAAACTCGGCCTACTACCTCGGACGCTTCTCCGAGGCTTGCGTTGATGTCGAACGTGAAGCTGAAGCACTGACCGCTGCCCGCCGCGCGCTCGAAATCGAACCGGACAATCCCTACGCTCATTACGCTATGGGGCGGATCTTTCTTGAGCTCGGCCAACACGGCGACGCGTCAAAAGCCTTAAATATCGCGCGGAGCAGAAAAGACCGTCTCGCGTACGTTCAGTATTACTACGGCGTAAGTGAGAGCCGGGCGGGGCGAGCACAGAGCTCGATCGAAGCGTTTAGAGTCGCAATTCAAGAAAATCGCGACGACTTTTACCCACATCTCGCGCTTGGCCAAGAACTTATCGGCAGTGCACAGTACGAGGACGCAGTTATTCCCCTAAGAAGGGCGGTCGCGCTCGATCCGAAGGACCTCGAGGCAAAGGTGGCTCTTGGGCTCGCGCTTGGTGAGTCAGCCCAATATGCAGAGGGTATCAAGGTATTGGAAGAGGCAGAACGTGCAAAGCCCGGTAACGAGATCGTTGCGATGTTCCTCCGAGTGGCTAGGTCACGGCAGGAATGGGTTCCAAAGATCGATGAAATGAAGGCTTGGGCGAAGGCTAACCCGAAACACCTCAACATCCGCATCAACCTGATAGAGACTCTCTCTTTTGCACGGCGCATCGCCGAAGCAGATCCCTACCTGCAAGAAGCTCTTGCCCTCCAACCTAAGGACATCCGCGAATACGTGCGAATAGCCGTCGCTTACACGACTGCCGGCGACACGGAAAGAGCTCTTTCGATCTTGCGCAAGTCGTTCGAGTTGGGTGAGGACCCGGCAACCTATCTGAACCTGGCCGGCATACTCTCGCGAAAAGGGCGGGCGGACGAAGCCTCTGCCGCGTACGCAAAGGTAATCGAACTCAAGCCCGACGCAGCCCAGACGATGAAGCTATACGCCGACCATCTGCGCGACAATGGCAAACGTAGAGAGGCGTTGGAAATGTACCGGCGATCGCTTTCGATGATCCCTACTTTCGGACCAACGCTGGCATCAGCGGCCATACTCTCAGCTAAGCTGGATGATCCGGACGCGGCGAAAACGTACCTGGCAACTTTGAAAACGGTCGATCCGGAACTGGCGGCCAAAGTCGAAGGGGTTTTAGTGTTGTTGAGATATCTTAAATAGCCTGACCATTAGATGAATAACACTCTTCCGCAAGAAATGCAGCAGCACACATACGCGATCATGGATCGCGTCGAGGACAAACATTGGTGGTTCGTCGGCCGGCGGGCGATCCTCGAAACGTTTCTTAAGCAGATAATCCAAAATCCAAAATCTAAAATCCAAAATCCGAAGATCCTTGATGTTGGCTGTGGCACCGGCGCAAATCTCGAGATGCTCGCACAGTTTGGCGAGGCCGAGGGCGTCGATGTGTCGGATGACGCACTCGAGTTCTGCCGACGGAAAGGTTTGAAAGTCCAGAAAGGACTCGCTGAGACACTCCCGTACCCGGACGAGACGTTTGACGTCACGACTGCTCTCGATGTCGTCGAGCATCTCGATGACGACATCGCCGGGTTGAAGGAAATGTTTC
>JBKKAS010000028.1:0-9679 GCA_046714595.1 Pyrinomonadaceae bacterium
GGCTTACACCGCGTGCTCGGCGAGTAGTGTTCTGAGTTTAAGAAAATCGACTGGCTTGTGGATCACACGCTCGCATCCGGCTTCGAGCGCCTCCTGATCCATGTTTCGATAAGCCGTGACGGCTATGATCGGTATGTTTTGGCACTCCTGCGTGTCCTTGATCGCACGACACGCTTCGGCCCCATTCATCAATGGCATCGCGAGATCCATCAGGACCAACGCCGGTTTGTGCTCCCGGGCCTGTTCAACTGCTTCTGACCCGTCACGTGCCTCGATAACTTCATAGCCGTATAACTCGACCATGATCTTCATCATCTTGCGGATATCCGCGAGGTCTTCGACAACTAATATTTTCTTCGTCACGCTCATAAGAGCCCGGGGTAAGGTCGAGTATACGACATTGGATCGCGGTTAGCCAAATTTTGTTCTCGGGCTCGCCGGCGGGCCGTCCGCAATGCCTACAGGCGAGCAGAATGCTTCGCCGAACGCGCTTTTCAGCGTTATACTTCCCACGATAATGAAACGTCTGCCCTACCTGACCTTGTTTGTGCTTGCCTGCGTTGTCGACATGAATGCGCAATCGGGCCGCGTTGGCGGATACTCTGAAAGCGAATCGGCGCGAATCGCCGTCCGCCGTCCGACGCCGGCAGCTGTGGCAAAGAAACCCGACTCACCGTCCGGCGATGGCGATGTGATCCGTGTGCTAACCGATCTGGTCACGATACCGGTCCGCATCGCCACGCGCGACGGCAAGCCCGTTGCCGATGTAGCTCGCAATGAATTTAAGATCTTCGAAAACGGCGTCGAGCAGGAGATCGCGTACTTCTCCGACGACGAGCAGCCCTTCACCGTGGCTCTCGTTCTCGACATGAGCTACTCGAGCGCATTCAAGCTGGAAGAGATTCAGATGGCGGCGCGGATCTTTGTGTCGAAGCTCCGCGAAGCGGACCGTGTGATGGTCGTGTCGTTCGACGAAAAGATGCGGGTGCTTTGTGAACCGACCAGCGACCGCCGGATCCTGCAACTCGCGATCAACGGGGCGAAGATCGCATCCGGAACGGCGCTCTACGATGCGCTCGACACGATCGTCGGCGAAAAGCTTGCAGCTGTTCCGGGCCGGCGTGCGATCGTGCTGCTGGGGGATGGAGTTGATACGAGTAGTGTCGCAGCCGACGCCAGGTCGGTCGAAGCAAGATTCGGGAGCGAGGATATCATCGTCTACCCGATCCAGTACGACACGTTCGATGATGTTCAGAAAATCCGACGCAAAGACGCTGAGATCCGGTTCGACGAAAACGATCGGCCGTATGCCGTTGCCTCACCTCCGAAAAAAGGTGAACGTGAGCAGGATTACGAATCGGGTCGGACGTTTTTCCGGGACCTTTCAGGCCTGACCGGTGGGCGCGTTTATCGGGTTTCTTCGACCACGAATCTCAATACCGCATTCTCAAAGATCGCGGAAGAGCTTCGGAAGATCTACAGTGTCGGGTACTATCCGGCAGATGATAGGCAATCGGGCGCGGTCTATGATATAAAGGTGCGGGTTTACCGCCCTGATCTGAAAATCACGGCCCGTAACCGTTATCTGGGAAGATGACCCCCGTTGACGAAACGCCGACCGGACAGTGTTTTTAGTTCACCTTTTCACTCGACTATTTTTATAAATTTAAGGAGACCACCAGAATGAAACAACGCGTCGTTTTTAGTTCGTTGTTGGTCATGGCGCTTTGCTTTGCGTATTACACGAATGTGCAAGCACAGGACGAGACGATGACCAACGAAGAGGTCATCACGCTTACGAAGGCCGGCCTGAGCCCTTCGATAATTATCGGAAAGATCCGGAGTGGGAAGTCAAACTTTGATCTTTCGACCGACTCTTTGATAAGGCTGAAACAGTTGGGTGTATCCGACGATATTGTTGCCGCGATGCTCGAAGCAAAGAGCGGGAGGTCGACGGCGTCTGCGGCTGGTTCCGTCACGGGCGACCCGAACGACCCGATGGACAAACATACTTATGGTATCTATCTCTTTGAGGACCGCGCCGGCCAGAGGAAAATGACGCAGCTCGTACCGAACGTGTCCGCACAGAATCGTACGGGCGGAATGTTCACATCCGGGCTGACGTACGGAATTGGCAAAGTTAAGATCAAGTCCAACCTGCCGGGACGCAGTGCGGCACTTCAGATCAAAGACACACAGCCGGTGTTCTATTTCTATCTCGACATAACCAGCGGCGGATTGAATACTTCGAGCGGCATTCCGTCGACGCCGAATGAATTCGCGATGATTCGATTCAACCAACGGAGTGACAATCGCGAGGTCACGATCGGAAAGATGAATGCATTTGGGGCAAAAGGCGGTTTGTCGGACGAGTATGTAGTTCAGTTCAGCGCTCAGGATATGGGTAACGGAGTATTTAAGATCACACCCAGCACGCCGCTTCAAAAAGGCGAATATGCTTTTTACCTGATCAACTCGGGCGGTTCGAATGCGAGCACCGCTGTTGGAGCAAAGTTCTTCGATTTCGGTGTGAACATGACACCTTAGGCGCGAACGTCGGGGCTCATGATCTCTTCAAACCAGCACCGTGTACAAAAGCGGTGCTTTTTTCTTTCGAGAAGTGTGTAGTCGGCCGACGCGGGCAGTTTCTCTACCAGGAGCTTCTGATTGTTGTCCAGCTCAGCCCAGGATTTCAGGCTGGGGCTACCGCATCGCGGACAAGCATCTGTTGAAGTAGAACCTTGCACAATCTTTTTGCGTTAAAACGGTTTCAGTTTAGTATTTTAGAGACGGTCAGTACCACCACCGACTGCTTACGCAGACGGTACTGACCCTTTCGTCGGGTCTTCACCATATATGAATATAAAGAACGCCCTTGCGATAGTTTGGATACTCGCGGCTTTCGTTCTCTCCTCTTCCGCTCAAACCGAGGAAAAGTTCGACTTCTACACGCGCGGCGAATATCGCGCTAATGTTCCGCGCCCGCAGACCATCCTCCGCTTTGATGTCGGCGATCATCACACCACCTACGCGCAGATGGAGAAGGTCATCGATGAGATCGCGAAGGCGGCGCCCGATCGTGTAAAAGTTTATGACATCGGCCTGACGAACGAGCACCGGATGCAGCACATTGTCGCCATCACTTCGCCTTCAAACATCGCACGGCTGGATGAGATCAAAGCCAGAAACACGCGCCTGACGGATCCGCGAACTATAACCGCTTCCGAAGCAGCTCCGATCCTCCAGAACAACCCGTTGATCGCCTGGATGGCGTATGCCATTCACGGGAACGAAAGCGCTTCGTTCGAGGCGATGATGCAGGTTATCTATCAGCTTGCCGCATCGAACGAGCCCCGGACGGTGGAGATCCTCGACAACACCGTGGTCCTCATCCTGACCGGAGAGAATCCGGATGGCCATGAGAGATTCGTGACCTGGTACAATTCGGTCGCCACCGGAAACGCGGAACGCGTCGCGCTCGAGCATCGCGAGCCATGGTCGATACAAGGACGCTACAATCATTTCCGTTTCGACCTCAATCGTGACAACACCGCCGCGACTCAGATCGAAACTCGAAATATGCAGAATGCGTTTTTCCAGTGGAACCCGCAGATTGTTGTTGACCATCACGGGCAACCATCGCAGTATCACTTCCCGCCCGCCGCATTGCCGATCAATCCAAACTTGCCCCAGCCCGTGACGAACAAATGGCTCGACATCTTTGGCCGCGCGAACGCGGCGAGCTTCGACGCGAACCGCTGGGATTACTACGTCCGGGATATTTTCGATCTGTTCTATGTCGGATACTGGGACTCGTTCCCTTCGTTGAACGGCGCGACAGGCATGACATATGAAACCGACGGAGGCGGGTTTAAGGGCAGACGATGGACGCGGGATGACGGAACCATCGTGACACTGCGTTCGGCGATCGCGAAACACTTCGTCGCATCAATGACGACGCTCGATACGGCATCGCGAAATCGCGCAGCACGCCTGCAGGATTATTTCGATTTTCGTCGACAGGCGATCGAAGAGGGTCGGATCGGGAAGATGAAACGCATCGTTCTCGATCCGTCGAAAGACAGGCTAAAGACCGCTGAGCTTATCGAAGTATTGATGAGGATGAAGATCGAGGTCGGTGTCAGTGGCTCCGCGTTTACGTCGTCCCGAGCACACGTTTACGATGAGCACGACGCGGCGGTATCAACCAGAAGTTTCCCTCGCGGCAGTTACGTTATCGATCTCGCTCAGCCACAAAAGAGACTTATCAAAGCCCTTCTCGAACCCGAAACCCGGCAAGATGACGCGTTCGTTCGTGAGGAGATCGCGAGATTCAAACGCAACGAAATGCGCGGAAAATCTTCGCCGAAAGAAGACTACCGTTTTTACGACATCACGGCGTGGAGTCTGCCGCTGGCGTTCGGTGTGGATGCGTTCTGGACCGAAGACGCCGCCGGTGTTTCGACAACGCCCGTTAATCAACAAACGCTCGACCGCATAAAAACCGGAAGCGTCTCAGGGCGGGCGCAGATAGCATACGTCATTCCGTATGACACCGACGCCGCTGGCGCGATGGCGATCCGCCTGCAGCAGGAAGGTCATCGCGTCGCTGTTACTACCAGGCAACTGAACGCAGGCGGGCGAAATTTCGCACGCGGTAGTTTTGTGATCCGAATCTCGCGAAACAGCGAGCGCGTGCATGACGCCGTTTCTCGTCTGGCAGCTGTGATGGGCGTCCACGTTGTTGCCGTCAACAGCGGTTATAACGATGAAGGCGATACGGGTGTCGGCAGCGAGAACGTGGTAGCGATGCAAGCGCCGAAGATCGCGATGATCGCCGACGAAGCCGTCGATCAAACATCGTACGGCTCGATCTGGTGGACCCTCGATCGCTACGGTATTGAATTTACGCCGATCACTCTGTCGAACGCACGCGGCAGCGTACTCGCAAAATACAACGTCTTGATCATGCCGGACGGGTCGGCCGGACGCTACTTTAGTTCGCTCGGCAGCGGCGGCGTGTCCGCGCTGAAAACCTGGGTAAGCAACGGCGGAACGCTTGTAACGGTTCGCGGCGCGTCAGTTTTTGCAGCACTAAAGGACGTCGGTCTGACCTCGACAAAACTGATCGGCAGCGATGATGACGAGGAGAAAAGCAAAACTGCAACGGAGGAAACCGACAAACGAAAGGATACCGAGGCCAAGCCTTCGCCGGCCCCGAAGCCCACGCCAAAAAAAGAACAGGCAGAAGATGCGCTGCCCGCCGCGGAAGCCAAAACCGACAAACAAGACTGGCAGGCGCCGGTTCTGCCGCCGATCGCATCACCATCCGCGAACGCGGGCAAAGTTCCGGAGGGTGTCCCGGGCGCGATCATGCGTTCGACGGTAGACCGAACAACGTACCTGACCTACGGTCTCGAACAGGACGAATTACCCGTTTTACTTTCAAGCGGTTATTTTTTCCGTTATTCTAAAGAAGGAATTAATGCACTGGTCTTCGACGCAAAGCCGAAAAGGTCTCTCGCGATCTCGGGTTTTGTCTGGGAAGGAAACACCGAGCGCCTTTTGAAAGGAACCGCTTACTTGATCGACGAACCCAGCGGTTCCGGGCACGTAATACTTTTTGCCGAAGAGCCGTTCTTCCGTGGCATCTTTCGCTCGACGACAAGACCGTTCTTTAATTCAATTTTATTCAATGGGGTGTTCTAAAAAATGTTTACGGTAAAAGCAGGGTATAGCGATAATATTGAATTTCAGACAAGCATCGAAAAAGCACGAGAATTTTTTGCCGACATCAGGAATTTTGCCGACCTGATGCCGGGCATCGCGAGTATCCACACGGATGCAAAGGGAGTCGCGCACTGGAAGATCCATGCAGAGATCCCACTGGTTGGCTCGATGATGCAAAAGTTCGCGGTGGAGCTGACGGAAGATTCGGAGGAACGCATCGAATGGTTCCCGGTTGCCGTCGAGACCCAAAACTTCTTGAGATTCTCGGCCGAATTTCTCGAGAAAGCCAAAAATGTAACCCTCGTCCATTTTTCGCAAATGGTCGAGCTCCGGCGGAAGTCAGCTCGCGAGCTTCATTACCTTGCCGGTCTCGCGGGCGAGAGTCTGATCAGCAGCGAAATGACAAAGAAGGTCACCGAGATGATCAAAGTTTTCATACAGAGAGCTAAGGAGAAGTTAGAGAAATGATCCGTAATTTTTTAATTCTTTTAGTTGTCGTTTTTTGTTTTGTGTCCGTGGGTTTTGCTCAGCTTTCGCTTCCGCGAGAAAGCCAGCGACAGGAGATCGCTCAAACCGTCGGTGACGCCAAAGTCTCGATCGTGTACCACCGGCCGAATGCAAAGGCGAGGAAGATCTGGGGTTGCGAGACAAAGGACGTGATCCCGATCGCGAATAACCTTTACCCGTGTGTGGTTCCATACGGTCAGGTTTGGCGAGCAGGGGCGAACGAGAATACGACGATCGAATTCACCCGTGATGTATCGGTCAACGGCTCCCCGCTGCCCGCCGGCAAGTACGGTTTCCACATTATTCCAACCAAGGGAAACTGGACTTTGATCTTCAGCAAAGATAACGATAAGGGCGGCAGCTTTGCATACGACGAGAAAAGAGATGCACTGCGCGTGACGACTATACCGACGAAGGCACCGATGCAGGAGACGCTCACGTACGAGTTCGACGACGTCACTGCGAGCACGACGCTGGTTAAACTTCGTTGGGAAAAAGTCGAACTTCCGTTCAACGTTTCGATCGGCGACATACATAGCCGGGTGCTTTCTAACATTCGTGATGCGATCAAGGCTCGGAAGAGCGACGACTTCCGTTCGCTTAACCAGGGTGCCGGTTACGTTCGAACGTTCAAATTAAAGGCGAATTATGATGAGGCTCTCGGATGGATCGACACGTCGATCAAAGCTCGCGAAACAACCGGCAATCTGAATAGCAAAGCCGGACTCCTGGCTGAAATGGGAAGATTTGATGAGGCGGTCACGCTCGGTGAGAAAGCCTTGCAGCTTGCCAAAACCTCGACGCCGCCTGCGAGTAAGGCGACCATTGTTTCGCTCGAGGATTCGATTAAAAAGTGGAAGGCTAAGCGTACTAGGTAGACTTCCCGGTATTGGCCGAACCTTTTTCTTGAAAGATAAGGGTCGACTGATGTTACGTGACAGCACTGCAGTCGAACACTCATCTCCACAATCTGCAAGTGTGAAATGCTGTTGGAACGAGGGTTGAGTGGGTAGTCGGCTCAGACCGACTTATATAGGTATGGCTATTCGGCCAGGTTCATCCGCCGTGTGAGCGCAGAAAACCGAGGATCGCCGCGCAGGTTGTTCCATTTTGCGTCGACGTTTAGCAGTATCAAGCGAACGTCGCGATCGTCCACCGCTCTTTCCAACCATGAAAACGCGTCGTCAGTATCGCCGAGGCCGTTATGAATCGTGGCGATATTGTAGGACGGAGCGTAGGAACGAGACTTCAATTCTCCGAGTATCTTTACAGCTTCCTCACGCCTGCCTGTCTTTGAGAGAGCGAATGCGGTCAGTGAAACTGCTTCGCTGTTACCACCAGACGACTCTTTCGCTCTGTTCAGCTCGACCAACGCGTCATCAAATCTATTCTCATCAATCAAGACTCTCGCGAGCATCAATCGCGCGATCCAGAAATTCGGATCGATCTCAAACGTCTTGTTAAGGCGGTAAATCGCTTCTTCATTGCGACCGGCGTAATGAAGGGCCTGAGCTTCAAGTGCGTTGGTCGGAAGCGAAAGCGGATCGAGTTCGCGAGCGGTTTTCATTTCGGCAACCGCCGCGTCGTGCTTGCGCAACACCGTCAGCAACAGCGAATATGCTCGACGAGCATCCGAGTTGTTGGGACTGATCTCCAAAGCCGTTGTGATTTCGCTCTCGGCTGTTTTCCAGTCCCATTCGTACCATGCAGCGACGTAGCCGAGAACGAGGTGGGCTTCAGGAAGTTGACCGTCTATTTCCAATGCCTTTAGCGCTGCCGCTCTCGCTTTTGGGAAAGCGTCGTTAGCAGCAACATCGCTCGTAATCGGAAGGGTCCTGTATGCATCAGCCATTCCTGCGTAGGCCAATGCATAAAGTGGATCTATTTCAATTGCCTCTTGATAAAAACCAATTCCCTTCCGCGTTTCCGACGGAGTGGTCTTTAAGGAGAAATATCGTCCCTGCAAATAAAGCCGATAGGCCTCCACATTCTCAGTGTTGCGTCTGCCGAGTTGAATCTCATCACCGCTGAGACGAAGCCGCAATGCTTCGGCAACTTTTCTTGCGATCACATCCTGAACATCAAAAATATCCGTAAATCTTTCGTCAAATGTGCCGCTCCATAAAGACGTCCCGTCATCTACGTTTACAAGCCGCACGTTGACGCGGATCTTGTCGCCCCAACGCTGAACACTGCCGTCCAGTACCGACTCGACGCCCAACGCTCTCCCTGCCTCTTGCAGATCCTGTTCAAGACTCCCATATCGGCGGACGGAACCCAGCGGACGTACCACGATTTCCGGGTTTCCGCTAAGACGAGCGATCATCGTGTCTGCCATTCCAATTTCCAAAACCTCGTCGCGGTTCTCAGCAACTAATGGTTTGAACGGCAAAACGGCGATGGTCTTAATCCGAGTCCTAACCGGGCTCTCCCGCCAAAAATAAACACCCGCAAGGGTGATTCCGACGAGAACAGTTCCGGCAAAGAGGGCAATCCAAAATCTGCTATTACGGATTTCGTCTTTTGGATTTCGGTTACTTGCCGTCCCCTCCAGTACCAGTTCCTCAGACGGATCCAAACTCTTCACCGCCCCGGCTTCACGAACATCCGCAATGAATTTGTAACCGTGGCCCGGAATAGTCACGATAAACTGGTGTTCCCTGCGTTTCTCGCCTAATACACGGCGGAGAATGGAAATATTCTGGCTGAGATTACTCTCTTCAACCGTCGTGTCGGGCCATACCGACGACATTATTTCGTCTTTCCCGAGCGGCTTTCCACTGTTTCGAACCAGATACAGGAGCAGATCGAAGACCTTCGGCGTCAACGGGAGAATTTCATCTTTGGCATTCACTAACCGCCCCTTAGAGGCGTAAATCGTGAACTCACCGAATGCCAAGATTTGCGTTTGGGGGTCTTCCATTAACCTTCGAGGAACCTTTTAGAATTTTATACACAGATTCATAGGACTTTTAGAACGATTGATTGCGATTATGGCACGCATCGGCAGGAACCAGCTATTTTCAGCCGAAATAGAAAGAAAACAATCGGAGGAAATCAAAATGAAACAGAAAATTATTAAATCAATGGTGGCACTCTTTGGAATGGCTGCACTCGTCGGGTGTACCCAGCTTTTCGTCGCCGGCCAAGGCGATCAAAAAAACGTGAGCAGCATCGAAGGCGTATGGCGAACGGGTGTCACGCTGAGAAACTGCGAAACCGGGGCACCGCTTCCCGTACCACCTTTTCCGGGAATACTGTTGTTCAATCACGGCGGAACAATGACCGGAACTTCAACCGCCGCCACATCAGTTTACGGAACTTGGAATCGTGGACACGGACCCCATGAATATTCCTTCACGTCCCTTTCGTTCAAATATGACCCGGCAGGAGTGTTGATCGGTTCTCGAAATATCACGCAAAATGCCACGCTCAGTGAAAC
>JBKKAS010000029.1:0-2037 GCA_046714595.1 Pyrinomonadaceae bacterium
TCGACATCCTCTTCCCGATTTTGCTTGATCGACTGAGCCGAATAATTGTATTCGCTTTTTAGACGAGAACGGTTTATGATTCTCGGCCACTCAGTAAGAATAGATTTCTTTATTAATTTTTATCGGATTGCCCCACCAGGGACGCGCCACGTCGTTTCGAACGGAACTCTCCGCCGGCGAATGCAATTGCGCACCTTTGACGGGAAGGACTACTGGAGGAAGAAATGACCAACCTTATCGACCGTATATCGCTCCCTAAACAATGGGTATATTCCATATTCAGCTTTGCACTTATCTTTGCGCTCCTGGCTTTGCCATTACAGCGAATGCACACGACTGCGCAAAGCAATGACCGGGCCGTCTCGCAGGATGGTAAAGAGAAAGGCATTCCGGGGGCAAGGATCGAGACGAACGAGTTTGATATTGTTCCGGGTTACGACATCGGAACAGCAAGAAGTGCCGGCGCAGGATCAAGCCCGGAGGCGGTCGGAACCGACCAGGGATCGGAGAGCGAGCCGAACAATACATTTGCTACTGCCGACGTTCTTACGGGAACCGACGGCAGGATCAAGGCAAGTCTTTTTTCCGGCATAACCGCTCCCGCCGCGACGGATACGGATTTTTATTCATTTACCACCACGGTCGCAAACTCGAGAGTCTATGCGGCAGTAATAAATTCGCCAGCCAGCCAGCAAGACTCTATTTTAGCGGTTATCGCCAGCGACGGCGCGACCGTACTGGAACTCGACGACCAGGACGGCAGCTTTGGCGGTTCCTCCTCGAGCATCGCCGGCACGGTTCTCGCTACACCCGGAACTTATTATCTTAGAGTAACCAATTTTTCGATAACGGCTCCGATCGCGCCGTATGATCTTTATTTCGCGGTGCGCAGCGGAGTTGCAACTCCCGAAACCGAGCCGAATAATAGCGGAACGCCGCAGGCTCTGCCGCCTTCGCAATATGTCAGCGGCGTGGTAGATCCCTTGGCGGACACCGATACATTTACATTCACCGCCAACGCGGGCGACACAGTCTTTCTCAGCCTGGATCTTGACCCCGAGCGCGACGTGACGACCTTTAACGGGCGCATCGGCTTGGGATTATTCGGAACGCCGACAAATTTTCTCGTCACCAGCGACGGCGGAACGTTCGATACGATCGATTCCGAAGCGATGGTAATGACTGTTAAGACAACCGGAACCTATCAGGTTTATGTTGACGCACAAGTCGCCACGGCTGGAGCGACCCAGACATATGCGTTCAACCTGACTACGATCCCGGCTGCGGCCGCGGGAACCTGCACGACGTACACTAATGCCACATCAACGCCGATCGCGGATCTCGCGCTGACGACCTCTACGATCACGATCCCTGACAGTAAGATCATCCGCAGCCTGAGGGTCGTAACCGATATCACGCATACCAATTTTCCCGATCTCGACGTCCATTTGCGTTCGCCTAATAGCAATGATAATGGGCTGTATACTGACGTCGGCGTTTCCACGCAGACCGGTGCGCAGAACATTAGACTTGACGATGAGGCGGCGCTGCCGATTCTCTTTACCGTGCTCAACGGCATCATCTGGAGACCGGAGGCGGCTTATCGGCTCAATTGGTTCAACGGTGAAAATACGCTCGGCACGTGGACGCTCGACATCCGCGACGATTCGTCAACGGTTGCCACGCCCGGAACTCTGAACAGTTGGAGTCTGGAAGTTTGCGAGGAACCTGCGCTTACCGGCAACCTGGTCTATAACGAGAACTTTGAAGCAGGCAACGGCGGCTATGCTGCTACTGGCACACCGCTCATCGAGTGGGAATACGGAACTCCGGCGACAGTCGGAACGACGACGGCAAATCCGGTAGCGCCTTTCCTCAATTGCGCGAGCGGCACAAGTTGCTGGAAAACCGACCTTGACAGCACGTACGACATCAGCACTGTTCAGGATTTGACTTCGCCGACTCTTAATCTGACCTCGATTACGGGAACGATTAAATTGTTCTGGCAGGCAAGATACCAGATGGAAAGCACTAGCT
>JBKKAS010000030.1:0-5322 GCA_046714595.1 Pyrinomonadaceae bacterium
GTATTACGTGTTTCCACCATGAAATTAATTTCGAGGATTCCGTAGGACGCGAATGGTCGTTCGGTTCGAGGCGCGATATTGCATTTAGTTTATCGCTGCGTAAAGGACCGGTTTGTACCCGGCGCGAGCGTCGCGGGATCTGCCCGGTCACAAATGGGAAAACTCTTAGATTTCGCGGCGGCATCTTTTATCATGGTTCTGATAGTTGCGACACGCATGGACTCGCAGCATCCGAGTGCGGGAACCTTTGCGATCGATGCCGGTACATTATTTTCCGCATCACCGGCAACGCGACGAGCTGAACTTTCGCGTGCGCGTGTGCCCGCGTCGGCAACGGCCAAAATCGCCTCCGACCTTCAACAAGCTATAGAGATAATTCGAAATAATTACGCCGACGGAGCCGGAGTGGACGAAGACGCGGTCATTAAATCAGCGATCACCTCGATGCTCGCACAGCTCGATCCGCATTCAAGCTATTTTGACGCCGCCGAATTTCGCGAGCTTCTTGCAGAACAGGACAGCGAATACTCGGGCACCGGATCGTCGATAGCAAACTTTATCAAGGACGGCCGCGTCGAGACGTACATTATCGCGACCCATCCCGATTCGGCCGCCGCCGCCGCTCAGCTTCAGTTCGGCGATCGCATGGTCGCCGTTAACGGAATACCAATCGCCGGACTTACGGCGGACATAGTTCGTGACAAGGTCCGCGGCCCGCGTGGAACGACGGTTCGTATCACGGTCGAACACGCGACGACCGGAACAATTGAAACTCTGGAAATGCGCCGTGATCGAGTTTTTCAGCCATCTATACCGCATTTTTTCATGGTCCGGGACGGCGTCGGCTACGTCGGTATCTCGGAGGGCTTCAGTCATACGACCTCGACGGAGCTGAGTGCTGCGCTCGAAGAATTACGGCGACGCGGCATGACTTCCCTGGTACTTGATCTGCGGGGAAACGGCGGAGGAGTGTTGGAGCAGGCGATAAAAGTCGTCGAGAAATTTTTACCCGCCGGCAGCTCGATCATCTCGCAACGCGGTCGATATGCTTTCGACACCCGAACATGGAAATCGACAAACCGGCATCCATTGGATCTGCCAATTGTTGTCCTCGTCGATGAGCAAACCGCCTCTGCTTCAGAGGTCGTGGCTGGTGCCCTTCAGGACAACGATCGGGCCCTCATATTCGGACAGAATACTTTTGGCAAAGGGCTGGTCCAAAATGTTCTTGAGCTTCCTATGGGTTCCGGCCTTACGCTGACTACCGCTCGATACTACACACCTTCGGGTCGTTCCCTACAGCGGAGCTACGCGACGACCGGGCTGTACGATTACTTCAACCACCGGTCAGCGCAAAAGGGGGATGAATCGCTCGCCGAGGAATCCCGAACCATCACGAACAGGATTGTCCGCAGCGGAAGAGGCATCACCCCCGACGAAGTAACTGAGACCGAACGGTTCAGCTCCATCAGAGCCGGTTTACTCGACCCGATCTTCTTTTTCGTCCGCGACGTGATGCGCGGGAAGGTTGGGAAAACGGCAGGTGATCGAGTGAGTTCGAAAGACCGGGTCCGTCAGTCGATCATATTTGACGGGGGGCCCGTGGCAGAAGATCTGCTGCCGGCATTTCAAACATACGCTCTGGATCGAGGATGGAAAGTTTCGGCAGTTACGCTGGCAAACGAGTCTGAGTTCATCAAGCAACAGCTTCGCTATCAACTGGCGCTGGCAGCGTTTGGCCCTGAGACAGCGGCGCAGTCGCGGATCCGAGGGGATAAGCAGGTCGCAAAAGCGATAAACGCTTTGCCACGAGCCGCGACTCTGGCCGCAGCGGCAACCCAGGTCCGCCTATCCGCTGAAAAGAAAAAGACCCGCCGGGTCGCATTCCCAACGGGTCAAGGTAGAAACAGGAGGAGGAATTAGAAAGACCGGACGCCTGCAGAACATATGAGCCTGGCGGCACAGGCTTTCTCACTCATATAAAAAGATGCGGACGTTGCGTCCGGCGTTGCTCACATCAAAAGAAATCCGCTCGAATTCAGCTTTGACCAAACCATTTTCGCCAGCTGCAAAAAAAACTCGCCTAAATTTCTCTAGGCGAGTTAAAGATACCGGGTAGAAATATCCTTTAAAACATCATTCTAAATCCAAACCGCACCGCTCTCGGAGATTGGTATAGTTGCGGCAGCTTGTAACGGGCGTCACGTTGATTCGTCGTAGTCGCTATGTGATTCAGTATCCTATCCAACAGGGCTCCCGATGTGTAACCGTTCGCGTAATCCCTGGACGAAAGGCCCAGCCCGGCTGCACTTGGCCTGCTGGTGTTTGTGTTCATTGTGGGATAGATACCTGTCACTGTGGACTGATCCCAAAGGTTCAAAAAGTTGAGATCAAGCGCCATCGTAAACCGATTGTCTCTGCCGAACCGATAACGGTTAGTCACGTTGAAATCGGTTTGGGTAAACGTCGGACTCCTCCCCAGATCACCCCGATGATAGAACATCTGCGGAGTAACGCCGGACTGGCCGTAGATGGATGTAGTCATTGGTGTCCCGGATGTAATGGTCTGGAACGCTGATAATTCGGTTGAATTAGAACTGCTTCCCATCCAGTCAAAGATATAGGCGCCATACATATTAAACACGTGCGGTCTATCAGTCGGGAGCGGGCCATTGTCCGGTTGCCCTTCGGCCGTAAATCCGATGAATGGTAAATCGAAAGCTCGACTTACACCCGGCGACAGACGTCCGTCGACCAGGTGGGGCTCATCGGAGCTGGTCAATCCAGTGTAGTTACCATGCAATCGGCTGAACGTATAATTTGCGTTGAAATACCAATTGTTCGAGAGCCGCTTGTCCAGAACGAACTCTAAACCGTCGTAACGACGTTTTGGCCGAAGCGATTTCAGATATCCCAAGGCAGTAAGCGTTTCTAAATGCAATCCAGCCCCGGGATTACCGATGATGTACGCTTCGTTACCATCCGAGTTTACGATACCTGCGTCTTCGACCGCCTCGTCGACGTTCTTGTACGTGTATCGGAATCGGAAGACGTAATCCCGTGTGATCTGGCGCTCTGCACCGACCGTGAACTCAGTCTGCCGGAATGGTCTGAGATTCGGATCGACGGCACCATTCTGGTAGGGCGACGCACTGGGTTCGTTTGCGTTTACACGGAAGTTCTTTTGACACCGGCTTCGTGCACCCGAAGTTATGAAACCCATCGCGGGACATGGACTCGGTCCGGTGTATCCGTTTACGACGTTGGCAAGGTTGAACTGCCCGGCCGTTTCGCCCGGGAAGATCTCGAAATAATCTTCGAGGAAGATGTCTCCACCGAACAGACCGCGCGGAAGAGCGAACTTAACGCGATCGTAGAACTTGCCGTAGCTGGCGAAAACCTTCGTCTTGCCGTCGCCAAAAAGGTCGTACGCAAAGCCGAGCCTGGGGGCGATCTTATCCGTCCAGCCAAAGTCGACACCGCTTGGAATTCCATTGAATGTCGGCAAGTTCTCGGCTTCAAATCGGACACCCAGGTTCAAAGTCAAACGTCTTGTGGGCTGCCACTTGTCCTGAACAAAGACGCCCTGGCTGAGGTTACTCCCCTTCCCGTTTGTTCCCGTGCGACGGAACAGGCCGGACCCAATGGCTCCCGGCGTAGGTACCACTCTGGCATCAAGAGTATTGACCAAGCGATCTGAACCAATAAAAAAACGTGCCTGCCCAAGAGCATTGTTCCCTTGCTGGACATCGTTGAGAATGGTGTAGCGCTGATATCCGCCCTTCAGTTCATGCCTTCCCGCGCCCTTGAATATATATGCTCCCGAAAACTCGTAGGTTTCGCGAATCGAGATGTCCCTGACAGTAATCGAATTGGTGGTCGTCGATGAAGAACATGGAAAGGGCGCTGGCATTAGCCCCGTAGTGCACTCAGCGATTTGAACAATTTGGGGAACAAAATAGTTACCTTGTTTTTCATTCAAAAAACCCCGACTGTAACGCCCGTCGATTACGAGATTGCTAGTCGGCGTGTAAACGGCGGAGAAGGTAACGGCATTCGCAGTCTGTCGCCCACCCTGCTTCGGCCTGTACGCAGTTTCAGGTAATAGACCGATGCCCGGTCCAAAATTTGAAATCGAAATGCCATTTGGAGTCGTGGTAGAGCCAGGGTTTACAAAAACGAACGCCGTCGAGCTGACATTCGAAAAAGATGAAGTAGGTATGGTTCCTACCTGTACCACCGGATTCCAAAGGAACGTGCCCGAAAGTCTCAAATTATTGAACGGATTCGCATCAAGACGACTGAAAGCGTACTCGAAAGTGGTCTTTCGTCTGTATCTTTCACTGGTGAGAAACGTTCGTGTTGCCGGAGCTACGTTTGTAAAATACTGGGTGTCCACGGTAGTGTCGAAAACTTGGGGCGAATAGCTGCCAAAAAACCAAAGACGGTTTTTAATGATAGGGCCGCCCAAGCTCGCTGTCGGGAAAACATTCGTCCCCGTCGGCTTTAGGGGAGCCAAGTACTCCGGAACTTGCGTGAAGTAGTTTGCGCCAGCAGCTCCGCCCAAAAGCGGGCGGGGACTGCCGTTAAACTTTGGGACTTGAAACTGGAGACCGGCCTCGCCGTGAAAGTCGTTGCTGCCACCGCGTGTGACCACGCTCACGACACCCCCAGTTGCGCCTCCATATTCAGCAGTAAAGCCGCTCGACTTTACCTGTATTTCTTGCACAAGCTGCGTTGGGATGTTGAAAGTTTCGTTCAGAGTTCCGGTTCGATAATTTGTCACTTCCTGGCCGTCGATAACGAATACGTTTTCGCCCCCGGATGCACCATCTACAGAGAACCCACCCGTTCTGGATTCTGGCCGAGTTCCCGGGACTGTCTTCAAGAGGCTAGTAAATCCAGCGCCTTTCGGTAGCAACTCAATCTGCCGTGCAGTTATATTTGTCTGGATCCCACTATTAGTCGTATCAACCGGTGCCACGTCCGATGCTGCGACATCAACCGTATTAGTTGCCGTACCCGGTGAGACAGTGATATCAAGCTGCGTGTTCTTCCCGACTGAGATCACGACGTTCTCGTACTTTGCTTCACCAAATCCACTTGTCGGCGTGGTCATTACGTCATAAACGCCGGGCGGTATCTGCAGCGCCCTAAAAAACCCGCTATCGTCGGTTGTATAGGTACGTCTGAAACCAGCTCCGACGCCTGTCGTGTTGTTCCGCTCGAGGTTTGTTGAGCCGTCGTGATAGTCACAGTGACATTCGGCACCACGGCGCCATTTGCGTCCTTTACAGTTCCCTCAATACCGCCCGTCGTTTC
>JBKKAS010000031.1:0-1771 GCA_046714595.1 Pyrinomonadaceae bacterium
GTGTCGCCGACAATGATCTTTATCGCTTCAGTAACCTGGATTGCGGAAACCGTCGCGATGATCGGCATAATGACACCGGCGGTATCGCAAGTGGGGGAGCTCCCGGCGTCGGGCATATCCTCGAAGATGCATCGCAAGCATGGCGTCTGGCCGGGGACGATCGTCATCGTGGTGCCGTAGCTCGAAACCGCCGCGCCGTAGATCCAGGTCTTGTTGAGCTTTACGCACGCGTCGTTTAACAAATATCGGATCTGAAAATTGTCGGTGCCGTCGAGGACGATATCGGCGCCAGCGATGAGCTGCTCGACGTTTGACTGATTGACGTCAGCGACGATCGCGTCAACTTCGATCCCGGAATTGATCTCTGCGATCCGCGCCTTGGCCGCGATCGCTTTTGGCAGACGTTCCGCAGCGTCGCTTTCTTTGAACAACGTCTGCCGCTGCAGATTTGTAAATTCGACGAAGTCCCGATCGACTATCTTCAAATGTCCAACTCCGGCACGCGCCAGCATCTCGGCATGAGACGCTCCGAGCGCACCACAGCCGACGATCAACACTCGCGCGTTCAAAAGTTTTTCCTGCCCGGCCGGGCCTATCTCGGGAAACAAAATTTGTCGGCTGTAACGTTCGTTCATCTCACAAATCAAACAACTTTGCTATAACACCACCGAAACCGGAGTTTCTATCTTCGATATCGCCCCGCACTACACCGCCCGAACGGCGCTCCATCAGCGCGAGTTTTCGCTGCTCGTCGCGAAGTCGGCCTCGTTCTTCCTGAAGCGCAATTTTCTCTTTCTCACGCGAACGCGCCAATCCGCCGCCATCGATGAACTCGATTATTTTCGGGAGCTCATCTCGGTCGAACCAGACACCATGTTGTTTACACAGATCGATGATCACACCGGAGGAGCGGGCAAAATTACTCCGGTTCATAAGCTGCTCGCAGTCGGGGCACGGGACGTACTTGATCGGAGCAATGGGCGAAGCTATCGGATGTGCAGAGATAAAGTTGAGAACCGCGGATTGCTGGTCCTTATCGGCGCAGACATCTTCGAAGGTCTCGATGCTCGCCCAGAATCCGCCGCACTTCAAACATTCCCTAATACTTGTTGTGTCGAGTTTTAACGACTGCAGCCGCTGTTTGCATCGGGGGCAATCGCCGGCTTTTTCGTCCTCTACCAAATCGACCGTGCTTGCCCGTTCGCCGCAATGGCCACAGAATTTGCTGCCGAGAAACATTAGCCCCAGACACGATGGACACGCGACGGTCTTTAGCCGCGACTTGCAGAACTCGCACTGCGTGCGATCGCTCGCGACAGCTCCGCCACAGTTCGGACAATTCAATGCTTCAGGTTGCATGGGTTTATTCCAGACGCTTGACTACAGCGGCCCGCATCTGCTCGACCGGCGCTTCATTCCCGGTCCAGATCTCAAATTGCCGCGCCCCCTGGGCGATCAACATATCGATCCCGCCAAGAGTTCGGGCTCCCGCTGCTCTCGCTTCGCGGATCAGTCTTGTCTCGCCCGGATTGTACACGAGGTCATACACGAGACTAACTCCACGGAGTTCGTCCGACGTCACGACAGTTTCGTTTTCAAACTCGCCCCTGGTGCCGAGCGGCGTTGCGTGGACGAGGATATCAGTCGTCAGTTGTCGGTGGTCAGTTGGCAGTTGCTCGACCGCGATGCCGAAATCGTCGGCGAACGCCGAAGCCTTTTTCGCATCACGAACCAGGACCGTGACCTCGGCGCCTTCTTCTTTCAGTGCGTA
>JBKKAS010000032.1:0-2015 GCA_046714595.1 Pyrinomonadaceae bacterium
GTTGAGCATTACGCTCGCCAGAATGCGAAGCAATGGATCTACCGGATCTACAACGAACGTGACGATGTGATCTCGCTGGATTCAGTTTCCTGCAAGGTCTCGGTATCCGAACTCTATGCTCAAGTGAAGACAAAGCATACCGAGCTATCATCGAAAGCGGTCAACTAGGGCGCGCCATCTTACATTAAATTAATGGGGTCGATCTCGGTGTAAACACGCCGCATTTCGGCCCCATTTTCTTCTGCCAAATGTAAGCCGATCTCTATCGTCTCCCGCAGTTTCTTTCTACTCGTCGACTTTACAAAGATCTGCATCCGGTATTCGCCTTTTATGCGCGAGATCGGTGCGGGCGCAACGCCCATTACGCGGCACGCCTTGTCGACGTTCGCGGCATCAAGCGCATTTTTCACGACGGTCGCATTGTTCATAGCCGCGTCGTGATCGGGATGCTTTACCATGATCGCCGCAAGTGCTACGAACGGCGGATAGCTCAGCCGCGATCGAAACCCGACTTCTTCGTCATAGAAACCCTCGTAATCCTGCAGGCAGGCGTGTTTGAGCGCGTAGTGTTCGGGATAGTAGGTCTGTATAAGTACGCGACCCGGAAGATCTCCGCGTCCGGCGCGCCCTGCGACCTGCGTCAGGATCTGAAACGTCCGTTCGGCCGAGCGAAAATCCGGTAGACCGAGTCCGATGTCCACCGAGATAACTCCGACAAGCGTTACATTCTGGAAATCGTGCCCCTTCGCGAGCATTTGCGTTCCGACCAGCATGTCCGTCTCGCCCGAATCGAATGCGAGTAATGCCGACGCCATTCGCCCGCGTTTCGCCATCGTGTCGCGATCGATGCGGGTGATATTCAACTGCGGGAACCGCTTGCGCAATATATCTTCGACCTGCTCCGTCCCCTGGCCTATGAAGTACAGGAACTCGCTTTCACAGAACGGGCACTGTCGCGGGGTGTTGGTCGTAAATCCGCAGTAGTGGCAAATTAACTTCGCGTCGTGCCGATGATAGGTAAGCGTGATGTCACAGTTCTTGCAGCTGAGCCGCTCACCGCACGAACGACACAGTACGAACTGCGAGAAACCACGCCGGTTAAGAAGGATGATGGTTTGTTCGCCCCTCGCGTGAGTTTCTTGGATCGCGGTGGTCAATTGAGGGGACAGAACGACATCCTTTCCCTCAGCGCGAAAAACATCGCGCATGTCGATCAGCTCGGCGGTCGCAAGCGGACGGTCGCCGATACGGTTTTGCAATCGAAGGTAGTGATACTTGCCGGTTTGCGCATTGTGATACGACTCGAGCGAGGGCGTCGCCGAACCGAGGACCACGACCGCACCTGCGAGGTTTGCCCGCATAACTGCCACGTCGCGCGCGTTATAAAATGGCGATTCATTCTGCCGGTACGATGTGTCGTGCTCTTCGTCGACGATCACCAGCCCAAGCTTATCCAGCGGTGCGAAAACCGCCGAGCGTGTTCCGATCACTATGCGTGCGTCGCCGCGGTGAATTCGTCGCCATTCGTCAAATCGTTCGCCGGAAGACAGGTTGGAATGAAGTATGGCGACCTCCGAGCCGAACGCGGATCTTAACCGCCGTGAAAAGACGGGCGTAAGCGCGATCTCGGGCACCAGCATAACGGCCGACCGGCCCGCATCCAGAACGCTTCTCATCGCGCGTATGTAGACCTCTGTCTTGCCGCTGCTTGTCACACCGTGCAACAGGAATGCTTTGTATTCGCCGTCCGAAACGGAACGCTGGATCTCAGTGAGAACAACCGATTGCCCGGCGTTGAGCGTAATTTCTTCGCGGGCGCTGATCGGGGCACCCGCCATAGGATCTCGGAGGACCTCCTGGGAATAAACTTCAACCAGGCCGCGTCTCGCCAGGGCATTTATCGACGAGGCTCCCGCATCGGTTTTTTCAAGCAGATCCGTGAAGATCATCTCGCCGCCGTTTTCTGCGAGAGACTTTAAGATCCGGTCCTGGATCTCGGTCAAAGGCTTACTGCC
>JBKKAS010000033.1:0-2308 GCA_046714595.1 Pyrinomonadaceae bacterium
CAAGTATAGGAACCAGAGCGGTGGATGACAAGGGAAAAGAGACGAGGGAGACGAGGAGACGGGGAGAGGGGGAGAGGGCGAGAGGGGGAGAGGGGGAGAAGGGGAGAAGGAGAGAAGGAGAGAAGGAGAGAAGGAGAAGGGGTCTCTGTCTCCGCCGCGTCTCCCTCTCTCCCTGTCTCCCTGTCTCCCCTTCTCCCCTTCCCCCGACATCCTGTTGTATTCTTATCCCTGCCGATGTCCGACTCAATCATCGAAACCGAGGAAACTCTTGTCATCGAAACGCCCGAACGCGTACCGCTCGCGTTTGCGCTTGCGTCGATCGGCAACCGTTTCCTCGCCGCAGCGCTAGACCATTTCATTCAATATTTTTCGATCGCCCTCGTGCTACTTGTACTCTGGATCTTTATTGCGGGCGCTGGCGCAGACGGCGGAGATGCTGGGCTCCTCGATCTGGTCCAGCGCGAGGCACCGAAATGGACGATTGCTCTCGCGATCTTCGTGCTGTTCCTGATCTTCGCGGGGTATTTTATTTTCTTTGAGTGGTTGTGGGACGGACAGACGCCGGGAAAGCGGCTTTTGAAACTTCGGGTCATTCGCGAGGATGGCCGGCCGATCACGCTCTGGGAGGCGATCGCGCGGAACCTGTTGCGGATCTTTGACTCGGTTCCCGGATTCTTTCTCCCGGTCTACTCGGTCGGGTTGATCGTGATATTTCTCAGTAAACGCGACCAGCGGGTCGGCGATATTTTTGCCGGCACAGTTGTCATTCGCGAGCGTACAGATGAGGCTCCGACGTTCGCTGAGACGTTTTCGAATCCGGTCGCTGACGCCGCATTTCGCCGGGTCCAAAAGCGAGCCGAGTTCACGGCGAATGTCAGCGATCTTTCCGCGCCGGAGATCGAGGTTGTCGAAAGTTTCCTGCGGCGCCGCTGGGATCTCACCGACCGTCAGCGTCTCTGGATGGCATGGAGAATCGCGTTACCATTGATGTACAAACTCAAACCCGATTACGACCTTGCAACTTTTACATACGAGGGCTTTCTCGAAGAGGCGCTTCACCGGTATCACGCGAGTCAGCGATTTTTGAATTAGGGTTTTGCCACCGGGCGGGCAGCCGTGGTAATTTGCGTTCAATACTAGAACATCTGCTATTGGTAATCTGATCATCGGTAAATCGTGAACAAGAATATTTTGGTAACTGGCGGAGCCGGCTTTATCGGTTCGCATTTGGTTGATTTCCTACTTGCCGAAGGCGGTTGGCATGTGACGGTCGTCGACGACCTCAACGATTTCTACTCGCCGGATATCAAACGCTCAAACATGCAGGGCGCGAAGGGAAACCCGGCCTTTCAATTTGCTGAACTCGACATACGCGACGCTGATAAGCTCCGCAGTGTTTTCGACGCCAGGGCATTCGACTGTATCGTTCATCTCGCGGCGCGTGCGGGTGTCAGACCGTCGCTTTGTCATCCAAAGCTTTACGCCGCGACGAACATCGACGGCACGCTGAACTTGCTTGAGCTTGCCCGCGATTTTGAAGTGAAGCAGTTTGTGTTTGGATCGTCGAGCTCGGTTTACGGGATCAATCAGAAAGTTCCGTTCTCTGAAGACGACCGGGTCCACCAGCCGATCTCGCCTTATGCGTCGACGAAAGCGGCCGGCGAGCTGCTTTGTCACACATACTCGCATCTATTCGACATCCGCACGGTTTGTCTCAGATTCTTCACCGTTTACGGCGCCCGGCAGCGGCCCGATCTTGCTATTCACAAATTCTCGCGGCTGATCACCGAGCAGCAGCCGATCCAGATCTTTGGCGACGGCACTACACGACGCGATTACACTTACATCGACGACATCATTCAGGGCGTTCGTGCGGCGATCGATTACGACGCTTCGTTACACGAGGTCTTCAACCTGGGTGAATCGGAAACGACCCAGTTGAATCGCCTCGTCGAACTGCTCGAAGAGAATCTGGGGATGAAAGCGATCATCGACCGGCAGCCGATGCAGCCGGGGGATGTTCCGGTAACATTCGCGGACATCGCGAAGGCTAAGCAACTTTTAAATTACAACCCGGCGACGAAGATCGAAGAGGGCATTCCGAAGTTTGTGGAGTGGTTTCAAGAAAGTAAGAGTGACGCGCTTACGCGTTGATCACGCGCTTGAGGCGTGACTCTTACCCTAGCTCCACCGAAACACTTTTCTCATCACGGGCAGCAGCCGATGCCCGGTCACCATCTCGCGAAAGAATATCTCGTGCTCAGCTTCGACACGAGCCATGTCGAGTAGATCATCGACGCATTCACTC
>JBKKAS010000034.1:0-2422 GCA_046714595.1 Pyrinomonadaceae bacterium
TCCGCAGCAGAACAACACGTTCCGCGACAACTATCTCGACCTCCCGTTCGATCTTTCAAAGGTGTTCTTTATCGCCACGGCGAACCAGCTCGGGCCGATCCCGATGCCGCTTCGGGATCGAATGGAGATCATCCAGCTCGCGGGTTACAGCGACCGCGAGAAGCTGAACATCGCCAAGCAGTACCTGATCGCGCGGCAGATCAACGAGAATGGCCTGACGCCTGAGCAGCTTGAGATCACGGACGACGCAATAAATCTTTTGACGGCGCGCTACAGGCGCGAAGCGGGCGTGCGTCAACTCGAGCGGACGATCGGGAATCTGGCGCGAAAGGTCGCACTCAAGGTTGCCGAAAGCGCACCTACTGACGGAGGAACGCCCACATCCGAACTCCCCTCCTCCTCGTCTAAGAAAGGGTCGCCGAAGAAGGCCGGGGCGGTGCCTGACCCAGTGGTGGAAGCCACCAAATATGTCATCACTGCAAAAGATGTCAAAGAGTATCTCGGACCGCCGCGTTACTATCCCGAGTCGGCGCGAGATGATCTGCCTGCCGGCGTCGCGACCGGAATGGCGTGGACCGAGATGGGCGGCGAGGTTTTGTTTATCGAGGCGACGGCGCTTCCGGGCGGCAGCGGACTTACGCTGACCGGACAGCTCGGCGAGGTGATGAAGGAATCGGCGCAGGCGGCGCGAAGCTACCTGTGGTCACACGCCCTCGAATTCGGCATCGACGCGGAAGTGATAAAGCAGAACGGTGTTCACCTGCACGTTCCGGCCGGTGCGATCCCGAAGGACGGCCCAAGCGCGGGCGTTACGATGGCCTCGGCGCTAGCGTCGCTCTACACCGGAAAAAAAGTCCGCTCAGATACGGCGATGACCGGCGAGATCACATTGTCGGGTCTCGTGTTTCCGGTCGGTGGAATTAAAGAGAAGGTCCTCGCCGCGCATCGCGCCGGCATCCGGCGGATCATACTGCCGGCGCAAAATGAATCCGACGTCGAGGATATCCCCGAAGACGTGCGCAAAGAGCTCGAGATAATTCCCGCGACTCGCGTCAGCGATGTCCTGAAAGCCGCGCTGGATTCGTCCGGTGACGACGCGGCGAAACCGTTCATAATCCCGCCATCCGGCGAAACGGGCCGCGACGCCGGCGAACCGCTTATCGCGAAAGAAAAGAAAGTGTAGCTGGAGTTGCGCTCGCCCAGACACTGGCGTCATTTGTCGGTGGAACTACGCCGTCCGCGAAACTGTGGATTCAGCCCGATCGCCCGCTGAAAATGTTTTTCCGCGAGGGCGGTCATCCCTACATTTTCAAGCCGGAGACCGAGCATCCAGTGAAAATACGGATCGTTTGGCGTGACGCGGTCGGCCTGCAGTTCGTAGGCGGACGATGACACACCGGTTGACGCAGCGGCCCCGGCGAGAAAACTGTTCGCAAGCGGAAGATTGGCGTTTGCTCGGACAGCATCGCTCCAGACGGCGACCGCTTGTTCTTTTCGGCCGAGTTGCCAGAGAGCTTCGCCGCGTTCCTCACGGGCGGTGATCAAGTTCGGTGCTTCAACTAACGCTGCGTCGAGATTCCCGAGTGCTTCATCGTAACGACCCAAACGGTTCAGGATCGCGCCGCGGTAATAGAGGCTTAACGCCCTGCCTTGTCCGTCCAGGCGCTTCTCGGCGAGGCCAAGCAGCTTGACGGCCTGCTCCGTATCGCCGGCGAGATATTCCAACCACGCGAGCTTCGACAGAGCCTCTTTATTCACAAAGAAACCGCCATCGAAAGCAGCATAAAAATGTTCGCGGCCATCGGTGATGTGCTTGCGGTCGACCGGACTTAACCATTGATCCGGATTCGCGCGTGCAAGCGCAAGCTCGTCGGGAATGTGAATGCTCTCGAACGCGATCGCGCCGGCGCGTTCGTGATAGCGGACGAATCCGCTGTGAGCGTTCACCCCGATCCAGAGAACCGCGAAACTCAAAAATACCCAGCCCGCCGTTTTGATCGTGCCGGAAGATTTCAGATTCCACCGGTAAAACGAAAGGTCTTTAGCCTTGATGAGCCGCCACGTCCTGAGAGCGAGATAGGTTGTGATCGGGGCGATGCCGAGTGCCATCAGCATGGGCACGAGCTGATAAACATCCCACACGGCGAAAAGACTAAGCGCGAAGATGAACGCCGCGGCGATCTCTTCGGGCCAGGTCAGCGTGTAGTTCGATTTTGGTTTTTGGATCTCAGATCTTGGATTTGATTCCGCATTCCGCAATCCGAGATTCGCAGTCGGTACACCGGCGCTACCGCCCGGGTTTCTGCCTGTCACGATCGACGGCATTCCGAATCCGAAATACAGAGCATCGTTCGGACACACGCTGATGCAATCCATGTGCTTCATACAGCCGGGATCGATGACCATGCCGTATTCTTTTACC
>JBKKAS010000035.1:0-3996 GCA_046714595.1 Pyrinomonadaceae bacterium
GGTGCCGCCGCGGGCGGTGGCGGTCACACTTATACCGTAGTGTCCGGCGACAATCTCACCAAGATCGGTGAGAAGTATGGAGTCACCTGGCAGAAAATATATGAGGCGAACCAGGATATTCTTAAAGATCCAGACAAGATCTTTCCGGGCCAGGAGCTCAAGATCCCAGGAGCATAAAACTAGCTGATAAAGTTTCGGAGTCCGGTGTACTGCCGGGCTCCTTTTTTTTTCGGTTGGGAACAGATGCTGTGCTGCCTAAAGGCTTACACCGAGCACGGGATAAATCTCAGAAAAGGAGCGTTCGAGGGCTTGTATAAATCGTCGGATGAGATCGGTGCTTCGTCACAGGCCGCGCAAGAGTATTTTTAGTTTCGAGGAAAAAGCCGGGCTCAATTCGGGCTGGCCCGGCTTTCTCATTTATTTTTTGGTAATTGATTGTCTGTCGTTCCAGACCTTCTGCACGTTTTGATCGATCTCGGGCTCTTTCCGGAGCTGAGAACCTTTCGCTAACGACCATCGCTCAAACCAAGAGATACCGGCGTCGCCGGTAAAGTCTTCCCTCGTCTTGTACGCTTCGTCGCTCTGCGCTTGATCGACCGTGACGAGTGAGTACCCACCTTTTTTGACCATCCCGAAAAACTCATCGGCCGTGTCGGTTATCAGCCTGCTTGGGGTCAGTACCATCGTCTGCGGAATATCGCGCCCGAAAAGTTCCGCGGAATACGCCTCGTAGTGATCGAACATTCGGTTCATGTATTCGATATAGGCTTTGCGGGTCTCCTTCATCGTATTCACGTCGTTATCATTACGCGCCATGTCGTAAGCGAACGAATACATCCACTCATTGTTGTCGATCGTGTATTTCACCGACGTGTATCCACGCGATGCGAGCCACGCCTCGACCTTTGCCTTGTCCGCGACCGTCTTGCCGGTGTTTAGAAACGGATAACTAAAATACCGCGGTGGTAATCCCATTTCTCCCATAAGCTGTTTCGCAACGCGTTCGTTCTTCTCGATATTCGCTATGTACTCGTCAGCCGGCGTGTGATATAGCCAGATGTGCTTGAATCCGCCCAGTCCAACCTCAAAACCGGCGTCGATCCACATGCGGGCGATGTTTGCCCTAACGGGGAAGAGCTTCTCTCCATCGGAGATCATTCCGCCTTGCAGGAACCCGGTAGCGGGTACCTTATATTCTTTCAGTTTCTGGATCAGGAGCCGCGCCGTTGCATCGGCGTCTTTCGGCGGGTTTTCGGTCCGATCGACCGGCGGGATCGAAACAAAGCCGATCGCGAGCTTTCTCGAGCCAACTCTTTCCTGGCCATTGACAACGTCCGACGAACTGAACGAAAATATCGTCAGTAAGAACGCCGAGGTAAGCAAAAAAGCCAGACCTGCCGTCCAAGCGGAATTGGCTATGCTCGCCTCGGTTTTTATTTTTAAGATTCTCTGAATTCGCTGCATAAAATTACCTCCGTTAGCCGCCGTTGCGTAACGCGGCATTGTTTTGTTCGTCCGTAGACGAATTTCCTCGAGATTTGCCAGAGCCCTGGCATAGGTCACGTGGGAATCTTCGAAAACTTCCAGCACGGCGGCGTCCGCCGCATACTCGCGCTCACGCCTGATCTGCGACGATATCCACCACACGGCCGGGTGGTAGAAGAAAATTGTCTCGATCACACACTGGACGACATTGACCAGCGGATCGTACCGACGAATATGTATAAGTTCGTGAGCGATTATCGTTTCAAGCTCATGAGGTGTGATCTGCAGAAACAGGCTTGCGGGGACAATTATTACGGGTTTAAAAACGCCGATGGCGATCGGCGTCCGCACAAGCGTTGATCTGATAAGGGCTACATTTTGCGTGAGGCCGGTCATGTCGCACAAACACGAGAAGATCCGTTCCCAGTTTGCATCGACCGCGGCTTTTTCTTCGTGCCGGTATCTCTGCAGTTGAGAAAAGCCTCCGACGAGGCGCAGGGAAAAGAATGCTACGCCGAACATCCACACAAAAACCGCGAACGGGAGGAGCTCGGGAATCGCCCTGCTCAGCCACTTGATCAAATTCGCCAGCAAAGTTGATGCACCCGTGGAGGAAACGTCGGTGCCGTTCACACCGGGCTCTGCGAGGGCGGTGTCTCCCGCGAGTAGAAACCCACTTTCGAGATTCCGGGACCGGATCCTGGCATTGTAAGCCGCCGATGAGATCGTATTTGCTGCAGGTTGAATTTGGACAAATGTGGAAATTGGAAGGACGACGCAAACCCCGAGAGCGGCGACACACACAAGGTAGCGTACATTCGCCGAGCTATTTCGAAGCACGCGAAGCGCGAAAAGCACACCGATCGAGACAAGACCGATCTGCCACAGCGAGTGGAACAAGGTCCAACCTAAAAGCACAACCAACTTCGATTCCGCCAGCGTCTCCAGATTCATTGCTTCCTCCCACGCGCTTCCGCCTCATCGATCATCTGCCGGATCGCCGCCAATTCGTCGTTCGTCGCGGGCTTTGTCTCGAGGACATGCTGAACGAGACTAAGTGCCGACCCCCGAAACGCTTTGTCGAGAAGCGTGCCGACGAGGTTGGACTGCGTCTGACGCTGAGAATATTTCGGGCGATACACATGGGCCTTTTCCGATACATCCCGTTCGACCAGCCCCTTCTCCTGCATTATCTGCATGAACTTTAGGATCGTCGTATAGGTTGTCGCCTTCCGCTTGCCGATTTCCTCAAAGACCTCGCGCACGGTAGCTTGTCTTCGCTCCCAAAGGACATCGAGTATCTCCAGTTCAGCGGGTGTGGGTTGGTTGGTTGATCGCATGTTTATCTACGAAGAGGTTCGTACATCTCGTAATATACGAACCTCTTCGTAGGTTGTCAAGCGAAAAATCTCGCTGGCGGCTTTTTGGTTTCCGAAGCTACCGGTCGACCAGTGCTGCAAACTGCGCAGACTCGCGTCCGCGCGGCATGCAAAAAACATTTGCTCCGATATCGCCCGGGGCAAATCCGTGGATCTGTTGCAGTCTCCCGCTCGCCTCATCCACGGCGTAAAACTTGTAATCGCCCTTCAGAGCGATAAATTTGACGAGATCATCGGGAACGTATCCGAAATGCTGCGTCTGTCCAAGCGCCATCTCGACCAGGAATATCGGCGGTGCCTCTTGCTCGAATATTCTCGCCGCGCCATTCAGAAACATCATTTCGGCACCCTCGATATCGACCTTGATCAGGTCGACCTTTTCGATTCGCTTGTCGTCGAGGTACGAATCGAGCGTGATCATCGGACATTCGAACGAAGCCGTTACATCGCGCCCTTGCGATGACAGCGAGGCATGTCCGGTCGGCAAGCCGCCAAAGAGGTTCATCGTGATGCGGCCAGGCTGATCGCCGAGCGCGAGGTTATTGATAAAGACGTTGTCTGGCGACCCCATCAGTTCGTAATTCCGTCTTAGCTCACGATAAGTCGCTGGCACCGGTTCAAAGGAATGGACCTCACCGGTCTCTCCTGCCTCCTTCGCAAACAGCGTCGTGTACCAACCGAAATTCGCGCCAACGTCCACGCAGACATCACCCTCATTCACGAGCAGGCGCACGATCTCGGTCACCGCTCGCTCGAATTCACCGACGAAGAAGACCATTTCCTGCATTCCGGTTGTCAGGTTTATCCAGAAACGACGTCCGTCCGTGGCTTGGCCACGTAGGGAATCATGCTCGAGACTGCAAAGCTTCAGTGCGGACAGGAAAAGCCGGTACTTGCCCCGCGCTATCGGAGTGTTGTACGTGTACATCCGAATCAACCGGAGCCAGGCCTCCTCCGCACGCCGCCTGAATCCGGTCATCATCCTACGGTTGTTGTCTGAACTTTCTCTCATCAAAAAGCTTCTTCGAGCTCCAAAACAAAACAGCGGTACGTGCACGCAACAGGAAATCGGAGGGCAAATTGCACAACAAACGGCCGGATACTCGATCGCAGTGTTCGGTCACGAGTACAG
>JBKKAS010000036.1:0-5096 GCA_046714595.1 Pyrinomonadaceae bacterium
CTCGTCAGCGACGCAATTTGGCCGCATTTTTTGAAAGCAGGAATGGGCGGCGACTTTTCGGGCGCCAGGAAAGCCTGAACCACGAAGCACACGAAAGGCACGAAAGGAGAACCACAAATGCACCACCCTCGGCATTCGAAAACCAGAAGCACTTAACAAAGAACCACCCCGTCCGCGGAAGCCGCGTCCACCCCTCCTTCGTAAGGAGGGGAGCTCTTTTGCGCCAAAAACAACGTGCATGTGAAACTTCCGTCAAAATTCGGAAGCGCGATCATCATGAACTGGTGACGCGGCCAGATGTGGAGAGCATTCTTCTCCAGCAGGAAGCCGCCATCATCTGCCGGCGGTATGTGCAGTTCTTTGTAGCCGTGTTCGAGAAAAACGGATGACATCTCAAAATGCTGTAACTGTTCTTCCATCGCCTGTCGTATCGCGGAACCGGCACCGTCGGTCGCGATCACGGTATCGCCCCGCGCCGTTCTTCCACTGGCGAATGAAACCTCGCCGCTCACAGGATCGAGATCGAGACAGCGCTCGTTGAATACAAACGTGACGCCCGGGAATTTCTCCGCCTCGTTCATCAAAGCAATATTCAAACCCACACGCGAAACCGAATTGATGTACTCGCCCTGACGGCCGCTGTAGGGTAGAAGCTTTGTCTCGCCCGATACGGAGTGGATCATCCGGCCGTACATCGGAACGGCTTCGGCGAGCATGTACTCGTCCATCCCGACTTCGCGAAGCGCGGCGATGCCTCGGTCGGACAGCGCGAGGTTGATCGAACGTCCCGCGTCCACTTTCTCAAGCCGCATATCGCCGCGAGCTTCAAACACATCCACCGCGATCCCGCGCTTTGCGAGATAGATCGCGAGTAGCGAGCCCGCCAGACCGGCTCCGATGATGATGACTCTAGACATAAGAGAAATCCAGCCACAGAGCTCACAGAGTTTTCCGCTTGTCTCTGTGTTCTCTGTGGCTAGTTTTTTAGACAACTCTTCAAGATCTCAGTAAACCGATAGACGTCCGCAAATGAATTGTAAAGCGGCACCGGCGCGACGCGGATCACATCAGGTTCCCGCCAGTCTGCCGATACACCGCGTGCAGTAATGGCTTCAAACAAACCCTTATGCGCATCTCTTACACGGATCGAAAGTTGGCAGCCGCGCTCTGCCGGATCGGTAGGTGTAACGACAGAGATCCGTTCGTCGTGAATTTCGTTTAGCAGAAACTCGAGATAGCCGGTAAGCCTTTTGGATTTTTCGCGGAGTGCCGGCATACCTGCTTCGTCGAAGATCTCGAGTGACGCGCGAAGCGCGGCCATCTGCAATATCGGCGGGTTTGAGATCTGCCAACCTTCGGCACCGCGCATCGGGCGAAACTCCGGACCCATCAGAAAACGCGTCGCTTTATCGTGTCCCCACCACCCGGCGAAGCGCGGTACATCGAACGAATTCGCATGACGCTCGTGGACGAATGCACCGGCGACGGCCCCTGGCCCGGCATTCAAATACTTATACGAACACCACACCGCGAAGTCGACATTCCAGTCATGTAAATCCAGTTCGATATTGCCGGCCGCATGAGCAAGATCAAAACCGACTAAGGCACCGGCACGATGTCCGGCGTCGGTGATCGCGCGCATGTCGAACGCCTGGCCGGTGTAATAGTTAACACCCCCTAGCAGAACGAGCGCGATTGAATCGCCGTCACGCTCGATCATCTCAACGATGTCCTCGGTGCGTAACGTCGATTCGCCTTCGCGCGGCGTCAATGCGATCAAGGAGTTTTGAGTACCGCCTTCAGGAGGCGTTGTGTCACCGGGAGGCCGGCTCAAGCCGGGACTCAAAACATTATGAAATCGCAGCTGCGATTCGACCGCGTATTGGTCGGATGGAAACGCGCCTTTCTCGATCACGATCCTGTTTCTCGTCGCCGTCGGCCGATAGAACGACACCATCATCAAGTGCAGATTCACCGTCAACGAATTCATCACAACGGTCTCGATCGGCTTAGCGCCGACGACGCGTGCCATCTGCCCGGTCAAAAACTCATGGTACGGAAGCCACGGATTGTGCGCGTGAAGATGGCCCTCGACGCCAAGCGTCTCCCAGTCTTTTAGCTCCTGTTCTACAAAGGCGCGGACCGACCTCGGTTGAAGCCCGAGCGAGTTACCTGTGAAGTAAATTACATCGGATCCGTCACTGCTTTTTGGGATAAAGAATTGTTCGCGGAAACTTTTCAGAGGATCGAGCGTATCCAGTGAACCGGCAAATGCCGGCGACGCTTCAAATTCGGACGTTGATGATCTCATCATTTGGCTGAATCAAATTTAATTGATAACTCGCGCTTTTGAAAGAGGAGACTGTGCTTACCAGCACCCGCTCTATGTTTGATCACGCGACAATATTTTGACCGGAAGCGTTGATATATACAAAGCGACAATTTCGCGTAACCATCGGAGGCCTTCCTCCGTCATTTCATACAAAGGAGAAAGTAATCATGAAAAAATTCATCCACATCTGCTCACTTCTCATCTTGTTCGTTTTATTCGGCGCGGTACCCTCGTTCGGGCAAAATGGTTTTGGATCCGATGTTGAGATCCCGTTCGCATTCAACGTCGGCAATCATTCGTACGAGGCCGGCAACTACATCTTTAAACTTGATACGTTGCCAAGCGGCACGGCAACATTGTCCATACGCGACACCAAGAGCGACGATATTCAGAAGGTGCTGCTTAATGGAACCGGCGATCGGGCGGGAACCGAGATCAAGCTTGTTTTCGACATGGTCGAAGGACGTCGATATCTGACAAAGGTTCGTACGCCTGACAGGACATTCGCCCTTCTCAAATTCAAGGCGGAGAAAAACGCGGCGAAAGCCGGCAGTGCCGAATCGATCGGTGCCGGTGCAGATGCAAACGCGTTCTAAGAGCGCTCATAAGTACGACAAAGCCCGGTGGTTTTCGTCACCGGGCTTTTTCATTTTGAAACGGTGTTCCACGTGCGGTCGTACTCGGCAAGAGTAGTTGTTACAGGCGCGTCCCGATCATCCGCCTGCCCATACGACACCGACATTGATGAGAGCGAAAACAAAAGATCAATTCCCAGTTTCTTCATTATTCAAACTTTCCCCGATCCAAATTCAACCAATTCAGCGCCGCGCCGTGGAATAGCGCCGACTCGATCGCGTCGCCGTAGCCACACGACTCGATCATCTTTCCCGGCTCTGCTTCGCCGAGCGGGAACGGATAGTCGCTACCGAGCGCAACTCGATCGGCACCGACGAGCTTGATCAGGTAATCGAGCGTTGCCGGCTCGTGGACGAGCGAATCGAAATACATTCGGTGGAGATATTTTCTTGGGATATGCGGGTTATCGATGGCGCACAAGTCGGGGCGAACAGTGAATCCGTGATCGATCCGTCCGATCGTCGCGGGAAACGAGCCACCGCCGTGAGCAAAGCAAATGCGAAGACTCGGCAGCCGCTCGAGCACGCCGGAAAAAATAAGCGAGCAGATCGCTCGCGAAACCTCCGCCGGCATCCCGACCAACCACGGCAGCCAATACTTCTGCATGTCGGCCTCGCCCATCATGTCCCACGGATGCACGAAAACTGCCATCCCTAATTCTTCGCACGCCGCGAAAAAATCGAAGAACTGTGGTTCGCCGAGATTTAGCTGATTTACATTCGTACCGATCTGGACACCGGCGAGGCCTATGTCTTTACATCGTCTGAGTTCGCCAATCGCGAGCGACGTATCTTGAAGCGGGACGGTTCCGAGCCCTATGAATCGCAGAGGGAAATCAGTGACGACATCCGCGATATGATCGTTCAAAAATCTAGCGATCTCGACGCCGTCCTGCGGGTTCGCCCAGTAACTGAACATCACGGGCACGGTCGAAAGCACCTGCACGCGAACGCCGAACCCGTCGATCTCTTCGATCCTCTTTATTGGGCTCCAGCAGTTCTCGTCGATGTCGCGAAATTCTTTGCCGTCATCACGCACCATCCGTGCGCAGCACGGCTTGTAGTGATCAAGCGTAAGGAATCCGCCGTAACCGAATTTGGTTTTCCAGTCGGGAATATCTTTTGGAAGGATGTGAGTATGGACGTCGATCTTTAGCATGGATCAATTCAAAATCGGATTGAGGCGCGAGTCCGCGACCTCGCCCGGCAGCTTGCCACCCAGCCACGCGTCGAGGTCCGCCT
This sequence comes from Pyrinomonadaceae bacterium, assembly GCA_046714595.1. Lineage (GTDB taxonomy): Bacteria > Acidobacteriota > Blastocatellia > Pyrinomonadales > Pyrinomonadaceae > OLB17. The sequence goes on from JBKKAS010000036.1 coordinate 4,210, forward strand.
GCTGGTAAGAGTTCGTTGGTGACGTGACTCGCGCGCCGTCGGCGAAATAAATTATCGTCATCACTTCGCGCATTTTGTCGGAGCAGTTTGGCCCAGCGCTATGTATCGTCCAGGCAAGGTGAAATGTCGCATCACCCGCCTTCATCTGATCTACGCTCTCGATCGTGAAACCCTTGTCCGAAACATACCGGTCGTAGACACCCTGACTCTCGTCGGAGATCTCCACACTCGTTACCGGCCCGACAAGCTGCGAACCCGACGCAAACGTCACCATTCCCATCTGTTCATCAATATCGACGAGCGGCATCCACATCGTGACCATCTTATCGGTGTCGAGCGGCCAGTAATATTTATCCTGGTGCCACGGCGTATGTCCGCCAACTGGCTCCTTGAACAAAGCCTGGTCATGATACAGGCGCACTTTGTCGACACCCAAAAGATCGGCTGCGATCTGAGCAAACGTCTTTTCGAAAACAAATCGTTTGACGTCTTCATTCTTTTCCCAGAGATTTGTGATCTGTAGGAACGCCTTGCCGTACGTGTCGCGTTCTTCGAGGTCCCGACGTTCGGTAGCAAGGCGTCGCACGGCGTCTACGATCGCGGCGCGATGTACCGCGATTTCGGTGGCGGTTGCAACTGAGCGAAGCAGGACATGCCCGTCGAGCCAAAGCCCTTCGCGCTCTTGCTGATTGATACCGAGGTGAGAAGCGACTTGAGTAGTCATTCAGACTGGTGTTGGGGGCGGCTCCAGCACCGCACCGCAGTTCTTACATGTTCGTAGCTCCTCGGAACCATAGAACTTTGCGAACACGCCCTGGAACTGCGTCATGATATTCGTCAATTGAAAATATTCTTCGTAGAGTTTTGCGTTGCAGTTTTCACAGAAC